>NZ_JBEORR010000003.1:172287-395248 GCF_040302345.1 Streptomyces sp. NPDC126510
GGTGCCGCGCATGGCTCGGGCGGCGTCATGCAAGGCTCGGGCGGTGCCGCGCATGGCTCGGGCGGCGTCATGCAAGGCTCGGGCGGTGCCGCGCATGGCTCGGGCGGCGTCATGCAAGGCTCGGGCGGTGCCGCGCACGGCTCGGCAGATGCCACATACGGCTCGGCCGGTGTCACATACGCGCGCGGGCCCGGCCGTCCACGCGCGGGCCCGGTAGTCCGCCCTCGGGCCCGGCCGTCCGCCTTCGGGCCCGGCCGTCGTGCCGGCGCCGTCGGGAGCCGGGCCTCGGGGCGTTCAGGATGCCGCCTGTGCCTCCGGCCCCGGCACTCCCTGCGCCGCCATCCGGGAGGAGAGCGCGGTGTTGAAACGCGTGAGGAGGTCGCAGAACGCCTCGCGCTCGTCGGCCTCCCAGTCGTGCGTCAGCTCGGCCATCAACTGGCGCCGGGAGGAGCGCACTTCCTCCAGCCGGGCCTGCCCGCGCGGGGACAGCTGCAGCACCACCGCGCGCCCGTCCTCGGGGTGGGAGGTGCGCTTGACCAGGCCGGTGTCGACGAGCGGAGCCACCTGCCGGGTGACCGTCGACGAGTCGATCCCCATGCTCGCGGCGAGTGCCTTGACGCCCATCGGGCCTTCCTTGTCGAGGCGGTTGAGCAGCAGATACGCGGCGCGGTCCATGGAGTTGCGCACCTGCCCGACCCCGCCGAGCCGGGTCTGTTCGGCACGGCGGGCGAACAGCGCCACCTCGTGCTGCAGCGTGTCGAGAAGACCGGTGTCACCGACGGTCGTCATGTCCATCGACATTTCAGGTGTTGTGGGCATGGCCGGGGGCTCACTTCGTGGAGGGCTGGCAGATTGGGGGACAGGGTACGCGGCCGGAGGGCAGGCCGTACCGGCGCTGCGCAAAGCGGGTCTCGGAGGTTGGTCACAACGGCCGTTCCCGCCTGTGAACTGCGATGCTGGAGTCATGAGCTACAGCACGGCTGACTCCTTTCGGCCCGTCACCCTCGACGACGTGCGCGGCGCGCAGAAGATGCTGTCGGGTGTGGCGCGGGTGACCGCGATGGAGGGCAGCAGGCACCTGTCCCAGATGGTCGGTGCGCCGGTGCACCTCAAGTGCGAGAACCTCCAGCGGACGGGCTCGTTCAAGCTGCGCGGCGCATACGTGCGGATCGCCGGTCTGCTTCCGGAGGAGCGTGCCGCCGGTGTCGTCGCCGCGAGCGCCGGCAACCACGCGCAGGGCGTCGCCCTCGCTTCCGCCCTGCTCGGCGTGCGCTCCACGGTGTTCATGCCGAAGGGCGCACCGCTGCCCAAGGTGAGCGCCACCCGGGACTACGGGGCGGAGGTGCGGCTGCACGGCCAGGTGGTCGACGAGACGCTGGCCGCCGCGCAGGAGTACGCGGCCGAGACGGGCGCGGTGTTCATCCACCCCTTCGACCACCCCGACATCATCGCGGGCCAGGGCACGGTCGGACTGGAGATCCTGGAGCAGTGCCCCGAGGCGCGCACGGTCCTCGTCGGCGTCGGCGGGGGCGGGCTGGCCGCCGGGATCGCGGTGGCGGTGAAGGCGCTGCGCCCGGAGGTGCGGGTCGTGGGCGTGCAGGCGGCGGGCGCGGCGGCCTACCCGCCCTCCCTGGCCGCCGGCCGGCCGGTGTCGGTGGAGAGGCCGGCGACGATGGCCGACGGCATCAAGGTCGGGCGGCCGGGGGACGTGCCCTTCAGGATCGTCGGCGAGCTGGTCGACGAGGTGCGCACGGTCAGCGAGGACGAGCTGTCCGCCGCGCTGCTGCTGTGCCTGGAGCGGGCCAAGCTGGTCGTGGAGCCGGCCGGGGCGAGCCCGGTCGCGGCGCTGCTGAGCGACCCCGGCGCCTTCGAGGGCCCGGTCGTCGCGGTGCTGTCCGGCGGCAACGTCGATCCGGTGCTGATGGAGCGGGTGCTGCGGCACGGCATGGCCGCGCAGGGCCGTTACCTGGCGGTCCGGCTGCGGCTGACGGACCGGCCCGGTGCCCTTGCCACTCTTCTGGGCGTGCTGTCAGTGGTCGACGCTAACGTCCTCGATGTGAGTCACCTGCGAACCGACCCACGGCTCGGGCTCACGGAGGCGGAGGTCGAGCTGCACCTGGAGACGAAGGGCCCGGCGCACTGCGCCGAGGTGGGTCAGGCGCTGCGCAAGGCGGGCTACACGGTCATCGGCTGACCGGGCTCCCGAGCCGGTCGAAGATCCTTTCGTCTCACGGAGAGCAACGCGGGAAAACTCATTGTGAGACGCGATACATCGCGTTATGGTGTGTCGGTGAGAAGCTTCACCGGACATCCGTCCGGTCATCCCCGAAGACGTGGAGACTCATATGCCAGGCGCCATCTACACCGAAGGTCTGGTCAAGACCTTCGGTGATGTAAAGGCCTTGGACGGCGTCGACCTCGACGTGCCCGAGGGCACGGTTCTCGGCCTGCTAGGGCCGAACGGCGCGGGCAAGACCACGACCGTCCGCTGCCTGACCACCCTGCTGCGGCCCGACAGCGGACGAGCGGTCGTCGCGGGCATCGACGTGCTGAAACAGCCCGACGCGGTCCGCCGCTCCATCGGCCTGTCCGGCCAGTTCGCGGCCGTCGACGAATACCTCACCGGCCGGGAGAACCTCCAGATGGTCGGGCAGCTGTACCAGATGCGGGCGAAGGCGGCGAAGGAGCGCGCGGCCGAACTGCTCGAGCAGTTCCACCTCACGGACGCCGCCGACCGCCCCACCAAGACCTACTCGGGAGGCATGCGCCGCCGCCTCGACCTCGCGGCGGCCCTGGTCGTCTCGCCGCCCGTGATGTTCATGGACGAGCCGACCACCGGCCTCGATCCCCGCAACCGCCAGCAGCTGTGGGAGGTCATCAAGCAACTGGTCTCCGGCGGCACCACCCTGCTGCTCACCACGCAGTACCTGGAGGAGGCCGACCACCTGGCCCACGACATCGCGGTGGTCGACCACGGCAAGGTCATCGCCCAGGGCACCTCCGACCAGCTCAAGGCCCGCACCGGCGGCGAGCGCGTCGAGGTCGTGGTGCACCAGCGCGAGCACATCCAGGCCGCCGCCGAGGTCCTCGGAGGCTTCGGCAAGGGCGAGACCACCGTCGAGGACCACATGCGCAAGCTCACCGCCCCCGTGACCGGCGGCGCCAAGCTCCTCGCCGAGGTCATCCGCGAACTGGACACCCGGGGCATCGAGATCGACGACATCGGCCTGCGCCGGCCGACTCTCGACGACGTCTTCCTGTCCCTCACCGGACACGTGGCCGAGACCAAGGACCAGGAGAACGACAAGGAGGCCGCCCAGTGAGCGCCGTCACCGACACCGTGCGGGTCGCGCCGGCCGCGAACCCGGTCAGCCAGTCTCCACGCTTCACAACGTCGAGCATTCGAGGTCGGCACGTGAGTGCTGGGAAGGGGTGTCCCGCATGAGCATGGTTGCCGACTCGCTGGTCATCGCCCGCAGGAACCTGATTCGTATGACCAGAATTCCCGAGATGGTCCTTTTTGGGGTCATCCAGCCAGTAATGTTCGTGGTCCTGTTCACGTTCGTCTTCGGCGGCTCGATGAGCATCGGGGGGTCCACCGATCCGGACGTCTACAAGAACTTCCTGATGGCCGGCATCTTCGCCCAGACGGTGACCTTCGCGACCGCGGGATCGGCCGCTGGTATCGCGGACGACATGCAGAAAGGGCTCGTCGATCGCTTCCGCTCCCTACCGATGGCCCGCGGTGCGGTGCTGACGGGCCGGACCGTCGCGGATCTCGTGCAGACGTGCATCACGCTGACCGTCCTGGCGATCGTCGCGCTGATCGTCGGATGGCGCACCGGCTCGGCCGAGCCGACCAATGTAGGCCGAGTCCTGGGAGCCTTCGGGCTGCTCCTCCTCCTCGGCTACGCCTTCACGTGGATCGGGGCCCTGATCGGGCTCTCGGTCCGGACCCCGGAGGCAGCCACTTCGGGTGGGATCATCTGGCTGTTCCCGGTGACGTTCATCTCGAACGCCTTCGTCGACTCCAGCCAGATGACGCCCTGGCTGCGGCACATCGCGGAGTGGAACCCGTTCAGTGCGACGGTGCAGGCGTGCCGCGAGCTGTTCGGCAATCCGGGCGTGGTCCAGTCCGACGCCTGGCCCATGCAACATCCGGTCTGGGCGTCCCTGATCTGGTCCGTTTTGATCGTCGCGATCTTCCGGACTCTTGCAGTGCGGAAGTACCGGGCGGCGGAAGGCTGACCGGTTCCGCCCTCACGAACGAAGAAGCCTTCACCGAACAGGTGGGGGCTCTCTTCGTGGGGTGCTGACGTCACGCGCGCGGGCACACAAGCTCGGGATGGTGCCGGTTCGGACGGCACGCCAGGCTGAGCGACACGATGTTGCCCGGCAGAAGGAGGCCGACTCGGGCGGCTTCGAGGGTCGAGGGCGGCCTGAAGTAGGCGAACGGCCAACATGAGCATGCCCCCAACCTCGCGGTTGGGGGGTCTTCGCCGTGGCGGGAGTCGATCAACTTGTAGTCGACCAATCGCTTTGTGCTACCTTCCGGGCAGGAAAGAGACAGGTGGGCAGAAGCGCAACCGCTGCCCATCGGACAGTAGAAGTACGGTCATTGACCACCGTTCTACCCGAGCCTTGTTGACGTGGTTGCACAACGAGACTCGACCGAGTGGCCGGCACCGCCAAGCCGGGCGCTCAAGGAGTCACGTCCGGCCTACCGCCAGCCGGACAACTCCTTTGCGTCACCTGTTCATTGGGTGACCGGTCGAGTCTCATGCCGAGAGTAGCCCGGTCACCTCCGACACTGGAGGGAAACACCGGGCATGAGCCCCAACCAGAAGACGCTACTCGCCGCTTTCGTGGCGTTCGTCACCTCTGTCGCACTCGGCGCGATCTGCGCTCTGCTGTTCGTGCTCATCGACGAGGAGCACGACGACTGGGCAGTCCTGGTGGTGTTCGGGACCGTGGCTGGCTTCCTCTTCCCGGGTTCCGCTGCATGGGTCGCGCTGTTCGAGTTCTCCGACACTCGCCCCCAGCCACCTGCATCCGGACAGGCGCCCCCGAACTCGCAGGGGTCGCCTGTGCCGTGACTACCGGACGGGGCAGGCGTCGGTCGCGCACTCCTCGTCGGTGCCGTCTTCCACGGAGGTCACAGCGTATTGGGCGAACTCGCTGGCCGTAATCCGCTGGTACGGGGCTTGCGCGTAGGTGCCGTCCGGCACCTGGGTGGCGCCCTTCGGGTCGGGCAGCCACGCCTTGATGATCTGTGCCGCCTCGCCGACCGGGTACTTGCCGTCGGGGGAGTTCACCGTGAACGAGACGGCGTTGTCGGCGTCACCGGTCTGGTGCATCGCCTGCATGGCGAGCATCGGTCGATCTCGTCGGCGGACTCCACGATGGCCGGGTCGTAGCCCATGGCCTCGACCTCGGCGACCAGCTTCTCCTTCGTCGGGTAGGCGACGACCATCGTGCTGCCGGACTGGACGCAGCTGCACTTCTCGACCAGGTGGCCGGCGTTTCAGAGCCTCCTGCACCGTCTTGGCCTGGGCCGGGGTAGGTAATCGAGAACCGGACGCGGCGCAGGTAGTGCCGGGCGTAGATTGGATCGATGTCCTCGCTCACGCCGTGCAGCTTGGCGGATCGAACCGGTCGGCGTGGCGGTCGCCTCCTCGGCGTGGTCGTCGAGTGCCGGATGAAGCGGTCGTGGGTGGCATCCCCGACCGCGCCGCCCCAATTGCCGCCTCGCCGAGCTGGACGAGCAGATCGGGAAGTGTCACGAGTGCAGATAGGGGCTCTCCGGTGTCGGTCTGGCCACGCTGTAGCTGTAGCGGGGCGGGCGTTGCCGAGGACCTCGCACGGAGTAGCGGACCAGCGCGGGAAGAATGCTTGCCCCGACGGTTGGGGCAGGTGACTTCTAGGGGGCGCGCCGTTTGGTGGGGAGCGGAAGCATTGTGGCGTCTAACCGGCCTCCTGCTCAGGCTTTTCCCAACGCACCTGACTATGAGTGAAGTTGGCGTAGATCATCTGACGAGTAGCCGAATACGTAGCTCCTCTGACAGGCCATCACATGGAAGACCCCAGGAGGCGGGCACCCCCTGGGGTCGGCCGGTCGAGGACCGGCTGCCAGTCACGGAGGGACTGACATGGGAAAGAATATCGTTGCGCGCGGACGCCGGAGGGTGCAGAGCATCGTCCGCGTTGCCATCTACCTGCGCGTCTCCACCTCGCAGCAGCTTGAAGGGTACGGCCTGAAGGTTCAGGAGGAGCAGTGCCGGGCCTGGCTTGCCTACGCCCTGCGCGGACAGAAGCACGTGGTTGTCGATATGTACGTGGATGGCGGAGTATCGGGAAAGCTTGCCAATCGTGACAACCTGATCGCCTGACCGTCGACGTCATGGGCGGCAAAGTCGATCTGGTCGTCTTCGGCAAGCTCGACCGCATCGGCCGCACCATGAAGAACATTCACCGTTGGGTGTACGACGTCACTGGCCATGGCGCCCGAGTGGCCACCGCTGATGGTCGCATCGACTCCGAAGACGACAAGTTCGGCATCCAACTCGCGCTCCTCGCCTACATGGCCGAAGTTGAGCATGCCCTGATCCTTGAGCGCACTCTGGGCGGCCGGATGCAGAAGGCTGCCACCGGGGGTTGGCCGCTGGGTGAACCGCCCTTCGGCATCATGCTCGGCGCGGACGGAGAGCCCGTGCTCAACCCGGAGGAGGTCAAGCAGATCGAGGCGTATGCCGCCTTCGTGATCGACTCGCCTGAGCCAGTGACACAGGAGGACGCGGCCCGTCATCTCAACGCCATCGGATACGCCCAGCGCAACGGCAAGCCGTGGGCGGGAGGCAACCTCGGCCGGCGTATTGAGGCCAGCCTTCGCGGATACGTCGAGTTCGTATTCGCGGGAGAGAACGAGGACGGCGACCCCATTACCACGACCTTCCGAGTCGACGTCCCGAAGCCGCTGGTCGAGGAACGTATCGAGCAACTACGCATGGCCATCAACCGGGGCAGGCGTGCCAAGGGCATGCACTCCCGGTACTTGCTGTCCAACCGCCTCATCAGCGTGTGCGGGGCGCACCGGACAGGCAGCACCCTTGCCACGGGTCGCTACTACCGGTGTATGGGTCGGCGCATCGCAGGGGAAGCGGCGAAGAACCACGACGATTGCTGGGAGCTGCCGGTTCAGGACGTCGACGCGGCTGTCTGGTCCGAGATCGAGGGCCTGCTGGAAGACAAGACGAAGCTTCACGGGCTGATCACCAAATGGCTGGGCAGCGTGCCGGACCGGGCTGCTTCCTACCGGCGCCGAGTGGCCGAGCTGGACGAGCAGCTTGAGAAGAAGCGGTCGAGCCGCAAGCGCAAGATTGCCTTGCTTCTGGCCTCCGGCGAGGATGAGGACGACGCCGCCCTGATCGAGGAACTCAGGGCGGAGCTCGAGCAGCAAGAGGAGGAGTTGCTTCAGGAGCGCAGCCGCGTCGAGGATTGGCTGGGCGACGCGGAAGCGCAGGAAGATCGGGCCGGGGAGCTCCTCCGCGCGGTGGACAGGACCGATACCGCGGCGGAGGACTTCACCCTCGACCAGAAGTTGGATCTTCTGGAGCTCCTCGACGTTCAGATCCAGATCATGGACAGGGGCGTGCCTCGGCACAAGGGTTTGGTGGACCCCATCACGGAGTGGCACCGAGAGAAGGACATCCCAGTCCCCGCTGAGCTGACAGACGAGATGTGGGGCAAGGTCAAGGGCATCCTGTCTGGCACGCGCCAGTGGAAGGATGTGCGTGGAGCGTTCGATGTGATGTTGGAGAAGCTGCGCACCGCGAAACCGTGGAACGAGTACAGCGGCTGTGAGCGGATCGGTGGACGGACTTATGCGTCGCTGTACCGGCGTGTCCATCACTGGTTTGACTCTGGGGAGTACGAAGCCGCCCTGGAGGCTCTGAGGCCCTATCCAGCGGCTCATGTGCCGCCCCTGTACGTGCTGCCTCGCATGCTGGTCACCGGTGCGGTCGATCCGAAGTTCACCGCTGCTCAGGTAGCGAGGGAGTGCGACCAAGGCCGGGAGGGCACACGGAGTCGGCGAGGGGGCGCCCGGTGAGCAGCGCTCCCGCGTGGGGCGACGATGCCAGCCACCGGGGAGTTCTTGTCGTCGGCGGCGCTGGTGCTGCTGCCGATCTGCAGACGACCCTCACCCTGGCCGTCGTCGCCCTGCTGGTCGCTGGCGCGTCTACCGTGTGCTGTTCGCCAACCCGGGCCAGTCCCCGTCGGACGCCTGGCCCATGCAGCACCCCGTGTGGGCCTCGCTGATCTACTCGATCCTGATCCTGCTGATCTTCCGGACCCTCGCGGTGCGCAAGTACCGCTCGGCGACGGCATGACGATGCCCCCGGCGCCGCAGCGGCGCCGGGGGCACGTCAGGGATCGGGTGGCCGGTCAGCCCTCGTACGGCTCGGCCTTGAGGATCTTCACCAGGGCCTTCTTGCCGTTCGGCAGCTCGTACTCCGCGTCCTCGCCGACCTTGTGGCCGATCACACCGCTGCCCAGCGGGGACTGCGGCGAGTAGGTCTCGATGTCGGAGCTCGCGTACTCGCGGGACGCGAGCAGGAACGTCAGCGTGTCGTCCTCGTCACCGTCGAACGCGATCGTCACTACCATGCCGGGCGCCACCGCACCGTCCGCCGCGGGCGCTTCGCCGACCTTGGCGTTCTCGAGGAGCTGGGTGAGCTGGCGCACACGGAGCTCCTGCTTGCCCTGCTCCTCCTTGGCCGCGTGGTACCCGCCGTTCTCACGCAGGTCGCCCTCCTCGCGCGCCGCGGCGATCTTCGCGGAGATCTCCGCCCGCGCGGGACCAGTAAGGTACTCAAGCTCAGCCTTGAGCTTGTTGTACGCCTCCTGGGTCAGCCAGGTGACGTTCTCGCTGGTCTGGGTCACAGGTGCTCCTCGTAGGTACTGGGAATACAAAGCATCGCCCTACCCAGAAGAATGTTCCTTCACGGAAGGGCGAAACCACGAGCCTAACAATTCAGGGGCCCGAGGGGGAGGACATAAGCGACCAGAATCACGTCTAAGCAGGTCAGGCTCTACGTATTCCAGGTGACCTCAAGCTGTCGTCAGCCGGCGTGGCAGCCCAGCAGCTCGGCCGTCGTCCCCGGGGAGGTCGTACGGAGCGTGACGACCTTGTCGATGCGGGTCCCGTCCCCGTCGAAGCGGAAGTCGGCCCGGCCCACCTCGGCCCCGTTCTCGGCCTGCGAGCGCACGGTGCAGTAGCCCTCGGTGCCGGCGTCCTTGCGGACCTCCAGATGCACCTGCACGGACTTCTTGCCCGGCTCGAAGCTGATCACCTCGGCGCTGATCTCGTTCTTGGCGACGTAGTGGTAGCCGAACCAGCCGACGAGCCCCAGCAGTGCCACCGCGAGGACGGCGCCCACGACCTTGAGCGTGCGGTCGGCGCGCTCGTCCGAGGAACGGCCGTAACGGCCCTCGGGCAGTCGCGTGCTCGCCGAACTCATGATCGTCCTCCAGGCAGGGCCGGGATCAAGGTCCCGGAAGGGGCTCCAGGACCGGGCCCCGGAATTATTCGCCCCCCGATTCGGTCACTATAGAAGCCGCTGATTGCGCCGACGCACACAGGGCGCCGACTTACTGAGGATTGAGTCTTGACTGACCAGTTGCGACTGATGGCCGTTCACGCCCACCCCGACGACGAGTCGAGCAAGGGCGCTGCGACCATGGCGAAGTACGTGTCCGAGGGGGTGGACGTGCTGGTCGTGACCTGCACGGGCGGGGAACGCGGCTCCATCCTCAATCCGAAGCTCCAGGGCGACGCGTACATCGAGGAGCACATTCACGAGGTACGCAAGAAGGAGATGGACGAGGCCAGGGAGATCCTGGGCGTCAAGCAGGAGTGGCTCGGCTTCGTCGACTCGGGCCTGCCCGAGGGTGACCCGCTGCCGCCGCTGCCGGAGGGCTGCTTCGCCCTGGAGGACGTGGACCACGCGGCCGGTGAGCTGGTGCGCAAGATCCGCGCCTTCCGGCCGCAGGTGATCACCACCTACGACGAGAACGGCGGCTACCCGCACCCCGACCACATCATGACCCACAAGATCTCCATGGTGGCGTTCGAGTCGGCGGCGGACACCGAGAAGTACCCGGAGGCCGAGTACGGCCCCGCCTACCAGCCGCAGAAGCTCTACTACAACCAGGGCTTCAACCGCCCGCGCACCGAGGCCCTGCACCAGGCCATGCTCGACCGCGGCCTGGAGTCCCCCTACGGGGACTGGCTCAAGCGCTGGGAGGAGTTCGGCATGAAGCAGCGCACCCTCACCACGCACATCCCGTGCGCCGAGTTCTACGAGATCCGCGACAAGGCGCTGATCGCCCACGCCACGCAGATCGACCCGGACGGCGGCTGGTTCAAGGTGCCCATGGAGATCCAGCAGGAGGTCTGGCCGACGGAGGAGTACGAGCTGGCGAAGGCCCTCGTCGATACCTCCCTCCCCGAGGACGACCTCTTTGCGGGCATCCGCGACAATGCCTGACATGAGCGCAAGCGCAAGCCTGGCAATGACGCACCTCGTCTCCTTCGCCAAGGAGGTCGACGAGGACAAGGTCACCCCCGGCGTCCTCGGCTTCATCGTCTTCGCGGCGATGGCCCTGGCGGTGTGGGCCCTGATGAAGTCCATGAGCCGGCACATGAACCGGGTCGACTTCCCCCAGGCCCCGGACCCCGAGGCCGAGCAGCCGGAGCAGTCGGAGGCGGAGCCGTCCCGGGCGGACGGGAAAGCGGAAACCGCAGAAGCGGAGCCCTCCGGCCAGGGCGCCAAGAAGCAGGGCTGACGCCCTCACCCGGGGGGCACCACCCGTCGGCGACCGGCGACGCCCGCCGCCGACGGGCAGCCCGGTGTCTCCCGGTGTGCCGCAAGGGGCGCTCTGACCGGGTGCTACGGGCGCCCCGGGCTCGGCGCCCCGAGGCCTGCAAGAGCTACGCCTTCGGATCCACCGCCACCCCCATCACCTCCCGCGCATGCCGGTTCGGCACCATGCCGAGGCGCCAGGCCTGCCAGCCCGCCTCCAGGGTGACGCCCCGCTCCAGCAGCAGCCCGTACGCGTCGAGGTAGTCGTCCAGCTTGCCGTCGCGCAAGGCGTGGCTCGCGCGGGACAACTGCGCCAGTTCCTCCTGTGCCACCGCCGTACCCACCTCCATGCCGCCCGGGGCCGAGTAGGGCAGGAGCGTGCAGCGCAGGAAGCGGGCCCAGTCCTCGCCCCGGCGGTCGCCGTAGGACGCGAACAGCTCCACCGCCTCGTCGCACAGGGCCAGCGCCTGCTGGGTCCGGGCGTTGCCCGCGTCCACGACCGCCAGCTCCAGGCACGTCCAGGCCTCGCCGTGGGCGACGCCGATGCGCTGGAAGTCGGCCCGGGCGTCGACGAGCAGCTGGCGGGCGAAGCCCGAGTTGCGCAGGGAGCCCGTCTGGGCCGCCCGCTGGTCCCGGGTGACGCGGGCCGAGTGATGGCGTGCGCAGGCCAGCCCGTAGACGTCCCGCATGCGGGAGAACATCGTGCGGGCCCGCTCCAGCTCGCGGACCGCCTGGTCGAGGTCGCCGGTCTCCTCCAGGGCCTGGCCCAGGTAGTACAGCGTCCAGGCCTCGCCGCGCGCGTCCTCGTTGTCGCGGTGGCGCGCGGCCGCCCCGCGCAGCTCCTCCACCGCCGGGGACGCGTCCCCCGCGACCAGCAGCGCCCGGGCCAGCTGGGTCAGCGCCCAGGCCTCACCGCGGGCGTCACGGGTCCGCCCGTACAGCTCCAGGGCCGCCCGCAGCTCGGCCTCGGCCCGCGGGACGTCGCCCATGCGCAGCCCCAGCTGACCGAGCTGGAAGTGCGCCCAAGCCTGGCCGTGCACGGACTCGCCCGCGCGATGCAGGACCAGGGACTCGGTCAGCAGCTCCAGGGCCTCTCCCACCCGGGCGCGGTCCCGCTCGACGGCCGCGAGGGCGTGCATCGTCCAGGCCCGGTCGGTCGCCAGCTCGGGAGAGGCCTGCAACGCCAGGGCCTCGCGGAGCTTCTCCGACGCCTCCGTCAGGTTGCCCTGGTGGTGCAGGGTGATGCCGAGGGAGCACAGCGCGCGGGCCGCACCGGCGTCGTGATGGGCCTCCCGGTAGAGGTCCACGACCGACGCGAGGGTGGTACGGGCCTTGTCCAGCTCGCCCAGCTGCCGTGCCGCGATACCCGTGCGCCACTGCACCGAGCGGACCAGGAGACCCTCGTCCACCGCTTGGGCCAGCTCACTGATCTCACCCAGCCGGTACAGGTCGCCCCGCAGCAGGCAGTAGTCGCACAGCGCGCCCAGCAGGTTCAGCACCGCCGCCTGGTCCACACCCTCGGCGTGCCGCAGCGCCGCCGTGATGAAGCTCGACTCGTCGTCCAGCCAGCGCAGCGCCTCGTCGAGGGACGTGAAGCCGTACGGGCTGAAGCGGTTGGTGCGGGTCGACATGTTGCCGTCGACCATCCGCAGCACCGAGTCGGCCAGCTCGGCGTAGTTCACGATCAGCCGCTCCTGCGCCGCCGTGCGCTCGGCCGCCTCCTCCTCGTCGAGGAGGCGCGCCTGGGCGAAGGAGCGGACCAGGTCGTGCAGCCGGTAGCGGTCGCCCCGGACGTGGTCGATCAGACCGGCCCGGGTCAGCACCCGCAGCTGGCGCTTGGCCTCCGCCTCGTCCGTGGCCAGCAGCGCGGCGGCCGCCGCGGCGCCCAGCGAGGCCCGCCCGGCCAGGGCCAGCCGGCGCAGCAACCGCCGTACGGTCTCCGGCTGGTCCGTGTAGCGCAGCCACAGGGCGCGTTCGACCGGCTCGACCGGTCCGTAGGCGTCGAGGTCCGTGGCCAGCGCGCGGGGGGAGCGCGGGCCGAGACCCGAGCCCGCGATGCGCAGCGCCAGCGGCAGCCCGCCGCACAGCTCCCGGACCCGGTCCGCGGACTCCGCGTCGTACGGCCCGGAGCGGTCCTGAGCCGCCGCGCCCAGCAGTTCCTCCGCACCGGCGGCGTCCAGCGGCTCCACCGCCAGCCGGTGCACCCGCGCGGGCAGGCCCTCCAGCTCCAGCGGACCCCGAGCGGTCACCAGCACCAGGCTGTCGGACCGCTCCGGGACCAGGGCCCGGATCTGCTCCGCGTCCGAGGCGTCGTCGAGGACGACGGTGACCGGCAGGCCCGTCAGATGCTGGTGATACAGCTCGCTCAGCCGTTTGACCTGCTGGTCCGGTGAGGAGCGCTCGCGGAACAGCAGCTGTTCACGGGGTGCGCCGAGCCGGTTCAGCAGATGCAGCAGGGCGTCACGGGTGGACAGCGGGGCCCCGGCCGGCCCCTCGGCGCGCAGGTCGACGACGCAGGCACCGCGGAAGTAGTCCTTCAGATCGTGCGTGGCGTGCACCGCGAGCGTCGTACGGCCGCTGCCGGGCGGGCCGTGCAGCACGACCACGGTCGGCTGCGTCTCCGTGCTCGCGCGGGCCGCCTGCACCCACTGCCGGATCTGCGCCAGCTCCTGCCGCCGCCCCGCGAACGGCGCCACCGGTTCCGGGAGCTGCCCGAAGGACTGCTCCAGCACGTTGCGCCCGCGCGCCGCCGCGCTCTTGTCCGCGCCCCGCAGCCGCGGGCCGCCCGTCTTCTTGGGGCCGGTCGAGGCCGCGAGCACCCGCTGCTGGTCCAGGAACGGCCGGATGCCCCGCACCTCCAGCGCCGTCAGCCACTGCAGCCGCAACTGTTCCGGCCCGCCCGGCTGGCTCACGGCCCCGGCGCGACGGCTCGCGGCCGGCAGATGGGACCCGACCACCTTCACCACCGTCGCCGCGGCCCCCACGACGCCGACCGTCACACCCGCCCCCAGAGCGGTCCCGGTTCCCGTCCCCAGTGCCATGTCCGCGACGACGGCCGCGAGGGCCGCGACCCCGGCCACCAGCAGGGGTGTCCCGGCGCCCTCCCGGGCGTAGCGCTGTCCGAAGGTCAGCTGACCGGCCGCCGCCTCGTCCAGGGCGCGCGTGTAGGCCTCGTACTCCTCGGACGCGCTCCGCGCCATCACATCGAGCGCCCCGCGCGCCCGTGCGAGCAGCACTTTCCCGTCGGTGCGGCCGCCCGAGCGCCGCACCTCCTCCTCCACGGCCCGCCCCAGCAGCCGCTCGGCCTCCGCCCGATGAGCGTCCCGCATGTCACGTCCCCCTCCGGCGGCAACTCCTGTGGCTACGAGTGTCCTTGGTGGGAGGCGCGAGCGCGAGGGGGCGACGATCAACGTTTGCGGTCCGGTGACCTACGAGCGCCCTTCGTGCGAGGGGGGGCGCGTTCCGTGGCCGGGTGGCCGTCGTGAGGCAGGATGGAAGCATGCCGAACCGACTGGCTCATGAAACGTCCCCGTACCTCCTCCAGCACGCCGACAACCCCGTCGACTGGTGGCCCTGGTCGGAAGAGGCTTTCGAGGAGGCCCGGAAGCGGAACGTGCCCGTGCTGCTCAGCGTCGGATACAGCAGCTGTCACTGGTGTCACGTCATGGCGCACGAGTCCTTCGAGGACCAGGAGACCGCCGAGTACCTCAACGCGCACTACGTGAGCGTGAAGGTCGACCGCGAGGAGCGTCCCGACGTCGACGCCGTCTACATGGAGGCCGTGCAGGCGGCGACGGGGCAGGGTGGCTGGCCCATGACCGTCTTCCTCACCCCGGACGCCGAGCCGTTCTACTTCGGTACGTACTTCCCGCCCGCTCCCCGCCAGGGCATGCCCTCCTTCCGGCAGGTGCTCCAGGGTGTGCACCAGGCGTGGGACGAACGGCGGGACGAGGTGAACGAGGTCGCCGGGAAGATCGTCCGGGATCTGGCCGGGCGGGAGATCTCCTACGGCGACGCGCAGACCCCGGGCGAGGAGGAGCTCGCGCAGGCGCTGCTCGGGCTCACCCGGGAGTACGACCCGCAGCGCGGCGGTTTCGGCGGGGCGCCGAAGTTCCCGCCGTCCATGGTGCTGGAGTTCCTGCTGAGGCACCATGCGCGGACCGGCGCCGAGGGCGCTCTGCAGATGGCGCAGGACACCTGCGAGCGCATGGCCCGGGGCGGGATGTACGACCAGCTCGGGGGCGGCTTCGCCCGCTATTCCGTCGACCGGGACTGGGTCGTGCCGCACTTCGAGAAGATGCTGTACGACAACGCTCTGCTGTGCCGGGTGTACGCCCATCTCTGGCGCTCCACCGGCTCGGAGCTCGCGCGGCGCGTCGCCCTGGAGACCGCCGACTTCATGGTGCGTGAACTGCGCACGGCCGAGGGCGGGTTCGCCTCCGCGCTGGACGCCGACAGTGATGACGGCACGGGGAAGCACGTCGAGGGCGCGTACTACGTGTGGACGCCGGAGCAGTTGCGGGAGGTCCTCGGCGAGCAGGACGCCGAGCCGGCGGCCCGGCACTTCGGGGTGACCGAGGAGGGGACCTTCGAGGAGGGCGCGTCCGTTCTCCAACTGCCCGTGCGGGACGGTCTCGTCGACGCGGAGAAGGTCGCCTCCATCCGGGAGCGGCTTCTGGCGGCGCGGTCCGGGCGGCCGGCGCCCGGCCGGGACGACAAGGTCGTCGCCGCCTGGAACGGCCTCGCGATCGCCGCCCTCGCCGAGACCGGCGCCTACTTCGACCGGCCCGACCTGGTCGAGGCCGCCGTCGCCGCGGCCGACCTCCTCGTCCGGCTGCACCTGGACGAGCAGGCCCGGCTCACCCGCACCAGCAAGGACGGCCATGCCGGCGCCAACGCCGGTGTCCTGGAGGACTACGCGGACGTGGCGGAGGGCTTCCTCGCGCTGGCGTCCGTCACCGGGGAGGGCGTCTGGCTGGAGTTCGCCGGGTTCCTCCTCGACCACGTCCTGGTCCGTTTCGCCGACCCCGAGTCGGGTGCGCTCTACGACACCGCGGCCGACGCCGAGCGGCTGATCCGCCGCCCGCAGGACCCGACCGACAACGCG
The DNA here is from genome assembly GCF_040302345.1 of Streptomyces sp. NPDC126510. Lineage (NCBI taxonomy): Bacteria > Bacillati > Actinomycetota > Actinomycetes > Kitasatosporales > Streptomycetaceae > Streptomyces > Streptomyces sp. NPDC126510. The sequence continues at coordinate 188,257 of NZ_JBEORR010000003.1, forward strand.
GCCCCGTCAGGCTGGACCGCGGCGGCGAACGCCCTGCTGAGCTACGCCGCGCACACGGGGTCCGAGCCTCACCGGACCGCCGCCGAAAGGGCGTTGGGTGTCGTGAAGGCGCTGGGGCCGAGGGTGCCGCGCTTCATCGGCTGGGGGCTGGCCGCGGCGGAGGCGGTGCTGGACGGGCCGCGCGAGGTCGCGATCGTGGGTCCGGCCCTCGACGACGAGGGCACGAGGACCCTGCACCGCACGGCACTTCTGGGCACCGCGCCCGGTGCGGTGGTCGCGGTGGGTGTTGCGGGGAGCGAGGAGTTTCCCCTGCTCGCGGACCGTCCGCTGGTCGGTGGTGAACCGGCCGCGTACGTCTGCCGTAACTTCACCTGTGACGCCCCGACGACCGAGTCCGACCGGCTCAGTACCGTCTTGAGTGGCTGAAGTCACGTATCAACGGAAACATGGTCTTTATCTGAACAGCCCCCAGGTTTCACAGTTCCCCCCTAATCTCTGCACAGTGACGTGGCGGACGAGGCCGTACCGGCCCACCGTCACGACCGGGGGTTCTGGGATCTGGGGGGATCTGCTTGCTGACGTCTGTCTTCATCGCTGCTGTTTCGCTTGCCCTGTTCTGGATGGCGGCCTTCACCCTGTGGTGGCAGATGCACGCCTGGCGTACGCCGGAAGTGCTCGCCTCCACGCGGTTCAGCAGCCCGGACGGGGACGAGCACGTCTCCTTCTCGCTGCTGCTGCCCGCCCGGCACGAACAGGCGGTGCTGGACCACACGATCCAGCGGCTGCTGGAGTCGAGCCACACCGACTTCGAGATCATCGTGATCGTCGGGCACGACGACCCGGAGACCACCGCGGTGGCCGAGCAGGCCGCCGCGCGTGACCCACGGGTCCGGGTCGTCGTCGACACACACGAGAAGAAGAACAAGCCGAAGGCCATGAACACGGCGCTGCCGCACTGCCGCGGCGACGTCGTCGGGGTCTTCGACGCGGAGGACCAGGTCCACCCCGAGCTCCTCGCCCACGTCGACCACGCCTTCCTCACCACCGGTGCGGACGTCGTGCAGGGCGGGGTGCAGCTGATCAACTTCCACTCCAGCTGGTACAGCCTGCGCAACTGCCTGGAGTACTTCTTCTGGTTCCGCTCGCGGCTCCATCTGCATGCGCAGAAAGGTTTCATTCCGCTTGGCGGAAACACCGTCTTCGTCCGCACGGACGTCCTCAGGGAGGCCGGCGGCTGGGACCCGAACTGCCTCGCCGAGGACTGCGACCTGGGCGTGCGCCTGTCCAGCGTCGGCAAGAAGGTGGTCGTCGCCTACGACTCCGACATGGTGACCCGGGAGGAGACCCCCGGCTCGCTGATGTCCCTGTTGAAGCAGCGCACCCGCTGGAACCAGGGGTTCCTCCAGGTGTACCGGAAGAAGGACTGGAAGCAACTGCCCAGCCTCGGGCAGCGGCTGCTCGCCCGCTACACCCTGATGACCCCGTTCATGCAGGCCTTCACCGGCCTGATCATCCCGCTCAACGTGGCGATCGCCCTGTTCCTGGACGTGCCCGTCGGCATCGCCTTCATCACCTTCCTGCCGGCCGTCACCGCCCTGGTCACCTTCGTCTTCGAGATCGTCGGACTGCACGACTTCGGCAGGCAGTACGGGCTGCGCGTCCGCTTCGCGCACTACCTGAAGCTGATCGTGGGCGGCCCCTTCTACCAGGTCCTGCTCGCCGGTGCGGCCGTACGGGCCGTGTGGCGTGAGCAACGCGGCCGCAACGACTGGGAGTTGACGACCCACGTCGGCGCGCACCTCGACGAGAGCGCCGTGACCCGGCAGAACGCGACCCGAGAGGACGTTCCCGCGTGACCTCCACCCTTCCCGCGGCGACCACCCCGAAGGTCCCCGCGCAGCGCCGGCCCGCGCCCCGCACCGGTGCGCACCGCCGCGTGGAGCCGCCGCGCCGGCTGCGCTCCTCCCGGCCCGACCTGATCCTGTGCGGCGTCCTCCTCGTGGCGGTCCTCGTCGTGCAGGGCTGGAACATCGCCGACTACCCGGCCCTCAGCGACGACGAGGGCACCTATCTCGCCCAGGCCTGGTCGGTCCAGCAGGGCGACGGACTCGCCCACTACACCTACTGGTACGACCATCCGCCGCTCGGCTGGATCCAGATCGCCGTCCTGACCTGGATCCCCGCGCTGATCAGCCCCGAGTCGATGACGGTGGGCACCATGCGCGCCGCGATGCTGGTGATCAGCGGCATCAGCGCGGTCCTGGTCTACGTGCTGGGCCGGCGCCTCGCGCTGCCCCGCTGGGCGGCCGCGCTCGGCATGGTGTTCTTCGGGCTCTCGCCGCTGTCGGTCGTCCTCCAGCGGGAGATCTTCCTCGACAACCTCGCGGTGATGTGGACGCTGCTGGCCTTCACCCTGGCCGCCTCCCCGAGCCGTCACCTCTGGCACCACTTCGGTGCGGGCATCGCGGCCGCGACGGCCGTGCTCACGAAGGAGACGATGCTCGTCGTCCTGCCCGCGCTGTTCCTCACCATGTGGCGCCACAGCCACAAGGACACCCGCAAATTCGCCCTCACCGGAGCCGTCACGGCGTGCGCCCTGATCGGCTTCTCGTACCCGCTGTTCGCCCTGCTCAAGGGCGAGTTGCTGCCGGGGGCGGGGCACGTGTCCCTCTGGGACGGCGTCAAGTACCAGATGACCAGACCGGGTTCGGGCTTCATCCTCGACCAGGGATCCGGTTCCTGGGGCGTGCTCCAGTCCTGGCTGTACTACGACAGGATCCTGCCGCTCGGCGGCCTAGCGGGCGCGTTGCTCCTGCTCGTCACCTGGCGATGGTCGGTCACCGCCCGCGCCCTGGCCGGGCCGGCCCTGGCCGTGGCGATCTTCGCCGCGCTGGCCCTGCGCCCGAACGGCTACCTGCCCGCGATGTACGTCATCCAGGCCCTGCCGTTCCTCGCGCTGGTCCTCGCCGGAGGCACCGCCTCCGTCGCCCACGCCGTGCTGAGCCGCTGGCGCTCCGAGGCGGAGAAACGGTACGTCAGCGCGGGCCGGTACGCGCTCGCCGGCGTCCTCGCCCTGGCCGCCGGCGCCTACGTCGTCCCGCACTGGTACGAGGGCGCCCGCACGGCCGTCACCACCGACGCCAACGCCCCCTACCAGGCCGCGTCCAAGTGGCTGGCCACGGAGGTCGAGGACCCGGAGCGCACCCGGGTGCTGGTGGACGACGCGCTCTGGCTGGACCTGGTGCACCAGGGCTACCGGCCGGGCCTGGGCGCCATCTGGTTCTACAAGGCCGACCTCGACCCCGCGGTGACGAAGACGATGCCGCGCGGCTGGAAGGACCTCGACTACGTCGTCGCCTCGCCGACCGTACGGCGGGACGCGGCCGACCTGCCCAACGTCAAGGCCGCCATGGAGCACTCCGAGCCGGTCGCCACCTTCGGCACCGGCGAGGACCGCATCGAGATCCGCCAGATCCAGACGTCCGCCGGAGGCGCGCGATGAGCCAGGAGTCCACCGTCCCCGGCGAGGTCGTCGAGACCGCCGAGATCCCCGAGCCGGGCGCCGTCACCATCGTCGTACCGACGTTCAACGAGTCCGCGAACGTACGGCAGTTGCTGCACCAGATCACCGAGGCCGTCCCGGCCCGGCTGCCCTGTGAGGTCGTCTTCGTGGACGACTCCACCGACGACACGCCCGAGGTCATCGAGAAGGCCGCGCAGGACTGCCCGTTCCCCGTCACCGTGCTGCACCGCGAGGAGCCGGTGGGCGGCCTCGGCGGCGCGGTCGTCGAAGGCATGAAGGCGGCCACCTCGGACTGGATCGTCGTCATGGACGGCGACTGCCAGCACCCGCCGTCCCTCGTGCCCGACCTGGTCGCCACCGGCGAGCGGGCGGGCGCCGGGCTCGTCGTGGCCTCCCGGTACGTCAAGGGCGGCAGCCGGGCCGGACTCGCGGGCAGCTACCGCGTCTTCGTCTCGCGCGGGGCGACCTGGCTGACCAAGGCGCTGTTCCCGCGCCGGCTGCACGGCATCAGCGACCCGATGAGCGGCTTCTTCGCGATCCGCCGCAGCGCGGTCACGGCCGAGGTCCTCCAGCCGCTCGGTTACAAGATCCTCCTCGAACTCGCCGTCCGCAGCCGCCCGCGCACGGTCACCGAGGTGCCCTTCGTCTTCCAGGACCGGTTCGCCGGGGAGTCCAAGTCGACCGCCCAGGAGGGCTTCCGCTTCCTGCGCCACCTGGCCGGACTGCGCACCGCCTCCTCGGTCGCGCGCATGGTCGGGTTCGGCCTGATCGGGCTGACCGGCTTCCTGCCGAACCTGGTCGGCCTGTGGGCGCTGACCGCGCTCGGCATGCACTACGTACCGGCGGAGATCCTCGCCAACCAGCTCGGCGTCGCCTGGAACTTCCTGCTCATCGAGCACCTGCTGTTCCGCGAGCGGCGCCGGCACCGGCGCTGGTGGGACCGGGCGGGGCGGTTCGCGCTGCTCGCCAACGCCGACCTGGTGCTGCGCATCCCGCTGATCGCCCTGTTCGTGCACCAGCTCGACCTGGGCGTGCTGTCGGCCACCGCGCTCGCGCTGGTGACGACGTTCGTCCTGCGCTTCGCCGGGACCGAAGCGCTGGTCTACCTGCCGCGCCGGGGCCGTGAGACGCCCGCGCGCGGGAGCCGCACCGCGAGGAGAACCACGTGAACCTTCGTCGCAGAACGACCGCACTCCTGTCCGTGGCGGCCCTCACCTCGGGCCTGCTCCTGACCGCACCCCAGTCCGCCTCCGCCGCCAACCTCATCAAGAACCCCGGCTTCGAGACGGCCGGCACCGACGGCATGCCCTACTGCTGGGAGAAGTCCGGCTGGGGCGACAACGACTTCACCTTCACCACCACGGCCGACGCCCACACCGGCTCCCAGGCCATGAAGGTCGAGCTGACCCGCCGGGTCGACGGCGACCGCAAGGCGCTGATCACCGAGTCCGCCGCGTGCGCACCGGTGGTGACGCCGGGCAAGCAGTACGACCTCGGCCTCTGGTACAAGACGACGACCCCGGACGCGGCGATCACCCTGTTCCGGCACGACACGACGGCCGGCTGGCAGTACTGGACCGACCTCAAGACGCTGGACATGGCGGGGAACTGGACCGAGGCCACCGTCCGCACCCCCGAGGTCCCGGCCGGCACCGACCGCATCACGTGGGGCGTCTCCGTCTACGGCACCGGCTCCGCCACCACCGACGACTACACGATGGACCAGGTGCCCGACCCGGTCCTGCCGCCCGCGTGCACCGGCACGGCCGAGAGTTGCGCGAACGGCAAGTGGGACGTGCTGCCCACGCGGAACCCCGTCCGCTCCATGCACTCGGTCGTCCTGAACAACGGCAAGGTCCTGCTGATCGCGGGCTCCGGCAACGACGAGTCGATGTTCGAGGCCGGCACCTTCACCTCGGCGGTGTACGACCCGCAGAAGGGCACCTACAAGGTCATCCCCACGCCGAAGGACATGTTCTGCGCCGGCCATGTGCAGCTCCAGGACGGCCGCGTGCTGGTGATGAGCGGCAACAAGGCGTATCCGGTGCCGGGCGGGCACGGCTACGAGGGCTTCAAGGACTCGTACGTCTTCGACCCGAAGACCGAGACCTACTCCAAGACCAACGACATGAACGACGGCCACTGGTACCCGTCGGCGACGATCCTCGGCAACGGTGACGTCATCTCCTTCGGCGGGCTGCGCGAGGACTCCACCGGCTCGGTCACCGCCGAGCTGTTCTCCGAGGCCGAGCAGCGGTGGCAGCCGCTGTGGAAGGTCAACCAGACCTGGTCCTACTGGGGCCTGTACCCGTCGATGATCCTCATGCAGGACGGCCGCCTCTTCTACTCGGGCAGCCACGTCTTCGGCAACAACATCCCGGGCACGGGGTCGGCGATCTACGACTACGGCGCCAACACCACCACCCAGGTCCCGGGCCTGCGCGACAAGGACGAGCGCGACCAGTCGGCCAGCGTGCTGCTGCCCCCGGCGCAGGACCAGAAGGTCCTCACCCTCGGCGGCGGCAACATCGACTCCAACCCGGACGCGAACCGCCTGACCGACATCATCGACCTCAAGCAGCCGAGCCCCGCCTACGTGGCCGGGCCGCCGATCCCGCAGGGCACGGTCGACCTCGGCAACGGCCCGGTCCCGCAGACCGGGAACCAGGGCAAGATGTACGTCTCCGCGGTGCTGATGCCCGACGGCAAGGTGCTGGAGACGGGCGGCGCGCTGCACAACCGCGCCGACCCCGTCTACGAGACGTCGATCTTCGACCCCGCGTCGGAGACCTTCGACCCGGTCGCCGTCGACCCCGAGGCGCGCGGCTACCACTCCTCGGCGTTCCTGCTCCCGGACGGCCGGATCATGACGACCGGCGACAATCCGGGCAACGGCACCTGGAACCACGACGTGTCGGTGTACAGCCCGCCCTACCTGTTCAAGGGCCCGCGCCCGGCGATCACTTCCGTCATCGACACCGAGTGGAACTACGGCGACACCCAGCGGATCACCGTCGACCGGCCCATCGCCAAGGCCGAGCTGATCCGCCCGGCCGCCGTCACGCACTCCTCGGACCCGAACCAGCGGTTCGTGGACCTGCCGCTCTCCGTCGACGGCAACAACGTCGACCTGAACGTGACGAGCAACCCCAACCTGGCCCCGCCCGGCTGGTACATGCTCTTCGCGGTCGATGCGAACGGCGTGCCCTCGGTGGCGAAGTGGGTGCACCTCCAAGGCCCGCAGGCGCTCAAGGCGACGGACGCCTCCGCCCATGTCCACGACTTCGCGGAGGAGCCCACGGGCAAGGTGGTCAAGCCCGGCAAGAAGCGGACGTCGCAGAAGGTCAGCCCGACGATCTCCGGTTGCGACCGCCACTACGGCTCGATCAACGTCTGCGTGCCGACGGACTTCCCGGCGGAGGTGAAGAGGACGACGGCGGCCCGCTGCGAGTGGCTCAAGACGAACGACTACGGCCGCCTGAAGATCAACGGCAAGGATGACCCCCTGAGCCTGGACAGGAACAGGGACGGAATCGCCTGCGGCAAGGGGGACCTGGCCAGGCGTTGAGGGCGCCCCCAAGGGGCGCGCCCTCAGGGGCGCGGGGAACTGCGCGACCAGCCACGACGGTCCCGCAGCTCCCCGCGGCGCTGAAGAATCAACGGCGCTCCGCGCGGAGCGCAAGCGCCCGCTCCACGATGGCCTCCAACTGCTCGTGATGCGCACCCTTCCAATAGGCCCGCCCACACGCACCGCACCGCGCGAACACGTCGTACGTCGCATGCGTACCGTGCTTCAGCTGATCGGCGACCTCGTCCTTGCTCACCGTGCGGAGCATCCCGTTGCAGGCCGTGCACCGCGTCCACGGCAGCAACTCGGGCCGGAACCGTTCCAGCACGTCACGCAGCTGCTCCTCGGGCCGCGTGCTGTACACGAACGCCCCCGCCCACAGCTCGCGCCGCCGCAGCAGCCCCCGGTCGCGGCTCAGCATCACCCGCTGCTCGGCCGCCGAACGCGCCGCGAGGGCCGGGTCGCCGATGTCGGTCGACTCGTAGGCCGTGTCCACACCGAGCAGGCGCAGCCGGCGGGCCAGCGTGCCGAGGTGCACGTCGAGGAGGAAGCGCAGGGGAGCGCCCGGGACGTGCTGCGGACGGGCGACGGCCCGGACCGTCACGGACTCGCCGGCCGACGGGACGTGCGCGAAGGGCACCTCGCGGCCGTCCACGAGCAGCACGCCGACCTCGGTCAGCGGCACGCCCAGTGACTCGACCACATGGCCGAGGCTGGAGACGCCGTCCGTGGTGGCCCGCACGCCGGCCGACTGACGGGCCCGGGGCACGAACACGTGCAACTCGGGGGCGAACTCGACGTGGATCTCGGGACCGTTCACCCGGTCAGGATGCCATGGCGCACCGCGCCGGCCTCAGGATTTCTCGTGCTCGGCCATCGGAGTGATCCGGGCATGCGAGAGGCCACGGCCGGGAGCCGTGGCCCGAAGGGGTGGGAGGGCGCTATCCGTGCTGGTAGGCCACCAGTGAGATGCCCACGTAGTGCGAGATGAAGGCCGCCAGGGTGAGGGAGTGGAACACCTCGTGGAAGCCGAACCAGCGCGGTGACGGGTTGGGCCGCTTGATCCCGTAGACCACGCCGCCCGCGCTGTAGAGCAGGCCGCCGACGATGACCAGGACCAGGACGGCGATGCCGCCGGTCCGCATGAAGTCCGGCAGGTAGAAGACGGCCGCCCAGCCCATCGCGATGTAGCAGGGCGTGTAGAGCCAGCGCGGGGCGCCGACCCAGAAGACGCGGAAGAGGATGCCGGCCACGGCCGCGCCCCAGATGCCCCACAGCAGCCACTGTCCCTTGGCGCCGGGCAGGAGCAGCATGGTCAGCGGCGTGTACGTGCCCGCGATGATCAGGAAGATGTTGGCGTGGTCCAGCCGGCGCAGGACGCCGTCCATGCGCGGGCTCCAGTTGCCCCGGTGGTACAGCGCGCTCACGCCGAACAGCAGGCATGCCGTGAGGGCGAAGATGCCGCAGGCGATGCGTCCTCTGGAGGAGTCGGCGAGGGCGGTCAGCACCAGGCCCGCGACCAGAACGGCCGGGAACATGCCGAGGTGCAGCCAGCCGCGCAGCTTCGGCTTCACCGGGTGCGGCAGGGAGAGCGCCTTCGGACCGTGGCCGTCGGCCGCCGAGTCCGTGGGCGCGTCGGGGACGAACGCAGTCATGGGCGAATGGTAGCTACGGAACCGTAAGTGACGTATCAGCGCTGCGGATTGCAAGGCGAAGAGTGGCCATCCTCTCACCGTGACCCGGCGATGGTTACGCAAACGAACCTTCTGATGAACGCAACGTGCACGTAAAGCCGCGCCGGAAACCGTGGCGAGCCTCACGTTGCTCACCTGTGCGCTCCTCTGGACAGATGGGCGCGCACGTCGGATGATCAAATGAGTGCGGTCGGCACCGGATGAGCGCCAAGTTCAACCCTGAAGCATCCGGGTCGCAGCCCCCACGGGGCCTCCACATCACAAAAAATCCCTCATTTAGGAGCAATCGTGGCGCGCGACATCGCGGCTCCCACCGTCCCCACCACCCATCAGGGACTGATCTCGTGGGTCAACGAGATCGCCGAACTGACGCAGCCGGACAACGTGGTCTGGTGTGACGGATCCGAGGCCGAGTACGAGCGCCTGTGCGGGGAGCTCGTCGAGAAGGGCACCTTCCGCAAACTCGACCCGATCAAGCGCCCCCACTCCTACTACGCCGCCTCCGACCCCACCGACGTCGCGCGCGTCGAGGACCGGACGTTCATCTGCTCCGAGAAGGAGGCGGACGCGGGCCCGACCAACCACTGGAAGGCCCCCGCCGAGATGCGGGAGATCTTCCAGGGCGCCGGCGGCCAGGGCGGTCTGTTCCGCGGCTCCATGCGCGGCCGGACCATGTACGTCGTGCCCTTCTGCATGGGCCCGCTCGGCTCGCCGCTGTCCGCACTCGGCGTGGAGATCACCGACTCGGCGTACGTCGCCGTCTCCATGCGCACCATGACCCGTATGGGCCAGGCCGTCCTCGACGAGCTCGGCTCCGACGGTTTCTTCGTCAAGGCCGTCCACACCCTCGGCGCCCCGCTGGAGCCCGGCCAGGCGGACGTCCCCTGGCCCTGCAACCAGACCAAGTACATCTCGCACTTCCCCGAGGACCGCGAGATCTGGTCCTACGGCTCGGGCTACGGCGGTAACGCCCTGCTCGGCAAGAAGTGCTACGCCCTGCGCATCGCCTCCGTCATGGCGCGTGACGAGGGCTGGCTCGCCGAGCACATGCTCGTGCTGAAGCTGACCCCGCCGCGCGGCGAGGCCAAGTACGTCGCCGCCGCCTTCCCGAGCGCCTGCGGCAAGACCAACCTCGCCATGCTGGAGCCGACGATTCCCGGCTGGACGGTCGAGACCATCGGTGACGACATCGCCTGGATGCGCTTCGGCGAGGACGGCCGCCTCTACGCGATCAACCCCGAGGCCGGCTTCTTCGGTGTCGCGCCCGGCACCGGCGAGCACACCAACGCCAACGCGATGAAGACGCTCTGGGGCAACTCCGTCTTCACCAACGTCGCCCTCACCGACGACAACGACATCTGGTGGGAGGGCATGACGGAGGAGACCCCGGCCCACCTCACCGACTGGAAGGGCAACGACTGGACGCCGGAGTCCGGCGTCCCGGCCGCCCACCCCAACGCCCGGTTCACCGTCCCGGCCTCGCAGTGCCCGATCATCGCGCCCGAGTGGGAGGACCCCAAGGGCGTGCCGATCTCGGCGATCCTCTTCGGCGGCCGCCGCGCCACCGCCGTACCGCTGGTGACGGAGTCCTTCGACTGGAACCACGGCGTCTTCCTCGGCGCCAACGTGGCCTCCGAGAAGACCGCCGCCGCCGAGGGCAAGGTCGGCGAGCTGCGCCGCGACCCGTTCGCGATGCTGCCGTTCTGCGGCTACAACATGGGCGACTACATGGCCCACTGGGTCGACGTGGCCAAGGACAAGGACCAGTCCAAGCTGCCGAAGATCTACTACGTCAACTGGTTCCGCAAGGACGACGAGGGCAAGTTCGTCTGGCCCGGCTTCGGTGAGAACTCCCGCGTCCTGAAGTGGATCGTGGAGCGCCTGGAGGGCAAGGCCGAGGGCGTCGAGACCCCCATCGGCGTCCTGCCGACCAAGGAGGCCCTCGACACCGACGGCCTGGAGCTGGCCGAGTCCGACCTGGAGTTCCTGCTCACGGTCGACAAGGAGGTCTGGCGCGAGGAGGCCGCCCTGGTCCCCGAGCACCTCAACACCTTCGGCGACCACACGCCCAAGGAGCTGTGGGACCAGTACCGCGCGCTGGTGGAGCGCCTGGGCTGATCCCCACCCCGAACTCCGCGGCCGGCTGGAACCGACAGTGCCCTGACCAGCAACATCGTCACGGCCGGCCGCGGGACCGACAGGCGGGGCCCGCACAACGGCGTGCGGGGTTCCGGGCCCGTCGCCGCTCTCCGTCCGCCCCGACGGAACCCGGCGGCGAGGGGCCCACTCCCGCCCGCTTCGGCGCGGCCCCCAGGCGGGCTCACGAACGTGCCGATGAATGACCGAGCGCTCCGGCCGACACTTGGTGCAGGCCGGGGCGCTCGGGCGTTTTCGGAACACGGACGAGCAACTCGCACCACACCGTCTTGCGACCGGCCTCCTGCTCCACACCCCACCGCAGGGCCGGCGCGTCGAGCAGCGCCAGCCCGCGGCCCGACTCGTCCTCGGGGCCGACTGCTCCGATCAGGACGGGCAAGGCCCGGGGGTCGGGATCGGTGACCCCGAGCCGCACGCGTCCGCCCTCCTCCCGCCACACCCGTACCGTCACGGGGACGCCCTCCCCGACGTGCCGGATGACGTTCGTGACGAGCTCGCTCGCGCAGAGCTGCACGTCGATGCCGTACGAGCGCAGAGCCCGCCGCACGCTGGACACCTCGGCGGGGGTCGCGAGCAACTCCAGGGTCATCACCGGCCGCATCACGCGGCACCCTGGCGGAGAGCGGTGGCCAGGGCCTGCGCGGTGAGGAGATTGCAGGCGCCGAGTGTGATCAGCGGCCGCGCGGGCCGGGAGGCGAGAGCCGGGAGATCCACTCCGAGGGACGGCAGGGTGATGCCGTGTGCGGCGAGCGCGGCTCGCAACTCCTGCACATAGGGGCTTGTGGCGCCCGGTCCGCGCGTCGCTGCGGGTGCGCGCGGACCGGGGCCGCACTGGGGAGCCGGGGAGGCTCAAGGGGGCCCGGGCTCGAAGAGCCCCTCGAAGGGGCACGGAGCCCGATGGGCTCAGTGGGACGCGAGTTCGCGGGGCTCCAAGGCCGCCGTGTGGGCGTCCATCCGCTCGGCGGCCAGGATCGCGACCGCCGTGTCGGCGCGGGAGGCCGCGACGACCAGCGTGCGGCCCGCCAGGGCGAGTGCCCGCCGGTGCAGGGCGGCGGCGCCGGTCCCGCGACGGCCGCTGATCGGCGCGCGCACCGGGGTGCGTCCGCCGCGCAGCCGGCTCACCTGCTCCGCGAGCCGCTCCGCCGCCGTGTCCAGGTCGGCCGAGGCCTGCGTCGCGCGCAGCTCGTCCGTGACGGCGAGCAGGGCGGCGAGATGGCCCGCGAGCTGGATGTCCAGCTCTTCCTCGCGGGAACGGTGGGGGAAGTCCGGGTTGGGGCCGTCCACCGTGCTGTGGACCGACTTGGTGCGGATCGGTTCGTACATGGGAAGGCCTCCTGAGCTCTTACAGGAAACCATCCTAGCTTAGATTTCGTCTAAAGTTGAGCCGTTCACAAAACCGGACTGCCCGCGCACATAGGGTGAGCGGGCAGTCCGTGTCGGCCGGGCGTGGTCAGGGCTGGCTGTAGCCGTCCAGGAAGTGGCCGATCCGCCCCACCGCGTCGGTCAGGTCCCCGACCGTCGGCAGGGTCACCACACGGAAGTGGTCCGGCTCAGGCCAGTTGAAGCCGGTGCCCTGGACGACCATGATCTTCTCGCGCCGGAGCAGGTCCAGCACCATGCGGCGGTCGTCCTTGATCTTGAAGACCTTGGGGTCCAGGCGCGGGAAGAGGTACAGCGCGCCCTTGGGCTTCACGCAGGTCACACCCGGGATCTGGGTCAGCAGCTCGTACGCCGTGTCCCGTTGCTCGCGCAGCCGGCCGCCGGGCAGCACCAGGTCGTTGATCGTCTGGCGCCCGCTGAGCGCCGCCACGACTCCGTGCTGCCCCGGCATGTTCGCGCACAGGCGCATGTTCGCCAGGATCGTCAGGCCCTCGATGTAGGAGTCGGCGTGGGCGCGCGGCCCGGAGATCGACATCCAGCCGACCCGGTAGCCGGCGACCCGGTAGGCCTTCGACATGCCGTTGAAGGTGAGGGTGAGCAGGTCCGGGGCGACGGAGGCGGTCGGGGTGTGCGTGGCGCCGTCGTAGAGGATCTTGTCGTAGATCTCGTCGGAGCAGACCAGAAGGTTGTGCCGGCGGGCGATGTCGGTCAGGCCCTTGATCATCGCCTCGTCGTAGACGGCCCCCGTCGGGTTGTTGGGGTTGATGACCACGAGCGCCTTGGTGCGGTCGGTGACCTTGCGCTCGATGTCGGCGAGGTCCGGCATCCAGTCGGCCTGCTCGTCGCAGCGGTAGTGCACGGCGGTGCCGCCGGACAGCGAGACGGCGGCGGTCCACAGCGGGTAGTCGGGCGCGGGCACGAGGACCTCGTCGCCGTCGTCCAGCAGGCCCTGCATCGCCATCACGATCAGCTCGGAGACGCCGTTGCCGATGAAGACGTGCTCGACGTCGGTCTCGATGCCGAGGGTCTGGTTGTGCATGACGACGGCCCGGCGTGCGGCCAGCAGGCCCTTGGCGTCGCCGTAGCCGTGCGCGGTGGACACGTTGCGGAGGATGTCCTCCAGGATCTCCGGCGGGCACTCGAAGCCGAACGCGGCCGGATTGCCGGTGTTCAGCTTGAGGATCCGATGACCGGCAGCTTCCAGTCGCATCGCCTCCTCGAGCACCGGGCCCCGGATCTCGTAACAGACGTTGGCGAGCTTGGTCGACTGGATCACCTGCATGTCTGGGAGCTTACGGCCCGGTAATGCCTCCCGGGCCGTGTTTTCCGCCACGTGAGACGCGGGGATTTGGGGCGATATCGGCGCACGCTGTCCCACCAGCCCCTTCGGTCCCTAGAATGCCCCGCCATGTCCAAGCCATTCGATTACGCCGACGGAGCGACGGGCGGTGAGCCGCAGGGCCCGCCGAACGTCTACCTGCCGCAGGGGGCCGCGCCTCCGGCGTACGACGCCTACGCGGATCCGGCGGCGGCGCACGGATGGCAGGACGTGTACGGCGCGACGGGCCCGGCGGCCGCCGGGGGCGCGCCGCATCCGGGCGGCGGCACGACCGGCGGGAGCGGGACGGGCGCCCTTGCCGGCGCCGGTGCGTACGACGCCCACGGCGGGCCGGTGTATCCCGGTGACGCCGGGGCCCACGCGTACTACCGCGGCGGTGCGGCGGATGCGCGCGGCGGGCCGGCGTACTCCGGCGACACCGGCGGCCACGCCTACCCCGGCGGTGCTGCGGACGATGCCCGCAGTGGCCCCGCTTACTCCGGCGACGCCCTCGCCCACCCGCACCCCGAGGGCGCTGACGACATCGGTGAGACGCGTGAACTGCCGGTGGTGCCGGAGCCGGGTGGCCGGTCCCGGGCCGGGCACCGGGGCCGGCACAAGCCGCCCGCGTGGCGGTCGCGTCGCGTGGCGGTCGTCGCCAGTGCCGTGGGTGCCGTGTCGGCGGCCGTGCTCATCGCCGCGTTCTCCTTCTCCGGTGGGTCCTCCGGTGGGTCCTCCGGCGGGAAGCGGGGCGGCGAGGACGGCCGCACCGATCCGACGGCGGGGGAGTCGTCGACGGCGTCACCCGCGGACACCGGTCCGGCGGCGAGCCCCGAGGCCCCGCTCGCGGGCCGGCCGGGGGACTCCGGCGGGCCTACCGGCGCCGGGTCCCCGAGTCCGTCCCTCACGGTGAGCCGGACCCCGTCCGCGTCCGCCACGGGAGGCGCGAGACCCCCGGCAGGCACCTTTACGACCGCTCCCCCGGCGGACTCCGCTTCCAGTCCCGCCGCCACGACCTCGGCCCCCGGCAGGTCCGGCGGGAAACCCGGACATGGTCCCGGCGGCACCAAGGACCCCAAGTGACCTGCCCGTGAGGGCGGTTGAGTAGGGTCGTTCAGGACGCCTGGATTCCGGTTGTGGAACAGGTTCTTGTGCCATCCCCCTTTGCGCGATCACAATGCACATGACAATCGTGCAGGCGGCCGGAACATTTCCGGCCGCCTCCGTCGCAAGAGGGGACCCCCCATGAGAAAACCTCTCGCCGCCGCGTTCTGCGCCCTGGCGATAGCCGGGGCCGGCGCGGCCCCCGCGACCGCTGCCGAGGCCGCCCCCACGGGCGTCGGCAAGGTCGCGGACACGGGCTCGGCCACGTCCGCCGTCTCCGGCGTGGTCACGTCCGTGGAGCAGACGCTGTCCGGCCTCCGCGGCCCGCAGACCAAGGCCGTGAACTTCGCCGGCACCGTCGCGCTCAGCAACTGCTCCGGCTCCGTCGTCCGCATGCCGGACTCCGAGGCCGACGACCCGGCGCTCGTGATGACCAACGGCCACTGTCTGGAGTCCGGGTTCCCCGGCCCCGGCCAGGTCCTCGTCGACAAGGCATCCAGCCGCAGCTTCACCCTGCTGAACGCCTCCGGCTCGCGCGTCGCCACCCTGCGCGCCGCCAAGCTCGCCTACGGCACGATGACCGACACGGACGTCGCGCTGTACCAGCTCACCACCACGTACGCGCAGATCAAGAGCTCGTACAACATCAACGCGCTGACGCTGAACGACAGCCACCCCGTCGCCGGCAGCGCCATCGGCATCCCCTCCGGTTACTGGAAGCGCATCTACAGCTGCAACATCGACGGGTTCGTCCCCACCCTGAAGGAGGGCGACTGGACCTGGAAGGACTCGGTCCGCTACACCTCCGCCTGCAACACCATCGGCGGCACGTCCGGTTCGCCCGTCGTCGACCAGGCCACCAACAAGGTCGTCGCCATCAACAACACCGGCAACGAGGACGGTGAGCGCTGCACGGTGAACAACCCGTGCGAGGTCGACGCGAACGGCAACGTGACCGTCCGCAAGGGCATCAACTACGCCCAGGAGACCTACGGGATCCCGGCCTGCTTCGGGATCGACAACAAGCTCGACCTGAGCGCGAGCGGCTGCACCCTGCCCAAGCCGTAAGGCAGGCAGGGTGCCGGCCGGGCGGTCACGCGGGAGGAGTCCTGCGGACCGCCCGGCCCGCCAGCACGTCCGTGCGCCGGCCGTCCTCGATCACGAACCGGCCGTCGACCAGGACATGGGGGATGCCCGCCGGGAGCGTGCGCGGCTGCTCGAACGTGGAGCCCGCCGCGACCGTCGCCGGGTCGAACAGCACCAGGTCGGCCTTGTAGCCCTCGCGGACCAGCCCCCGGTCGGGCAGCCGGAGCCGCGCGGCCGGGCGGGACGTGAGGTGCGCGACGCACTCCTCCAGCGACAGCACCCCCAACTCCCTGACGTAGTGCCCCAGATAGTGAGGGAACGTGCCGTAGGCGCGCGGGTGGGGCTTCGCGCCCTGGAGGATGCCGTCCGAGCCGCCGGTGTGCACCCGGTGGCGCATGATCGCCCGGACGTTCTCCTCGTGGCCGACGTGCTGGAGGATCGTCGGGGCCAGCCGGTCGGCCAGCAGCAGTGCGCGCGCGGTCGCCCAGGGCGTCTCGCCCCGCCGGTCCGCCGACTCCTGCACCGTCCGGCCGACGAAATCGGCCAGGGCCGGGTCGTTCACGCCCGAGACCTCGAGGGTGTCCCACTCGACGGGCACGCCGTGGCAGCCGTCCGAGCCGGTGACCTCCAGATGGTGGCGGATGCGCTCCGCCGTCTCCTCGTCCGCCAGCCGCTTCAGGGTCTGCTCGGGGCCGCCCTCGCTCGCCCAGCTCGGCAGCACGGCCGCCAGCGTCGTACAGCCCGGGGTGTACGGGTAGGTGTCGAGGCTGATGTCGGACCCGGCCGCGAGCGCCTCGTCCAGCAGGGTCAGCAGCTCGGGCGCCCGGCCCTTGTTCACGCCGAAGTTCATGGTGGCGTGGGCGAGATGGAGGGAGCAGCCCGCCTCGCGGGTCAGCGCGACCATCTCCTCGTACGCCCGGAGGGCCCCGGCGCCGTAGGAGCGGTGGTGCGGGCAGTAGTAGCCGCCGTAGGAGGCCACCACCCGGCACAGTTCGGTCAGTTCGGCGTCGGGCGCGTACATGCCCGGGGTGTACGTCAGCCCCGAGGACATGCCGACGGCGCCCTGTTCCATGCCCTCCGCCACCAGCCGGCGCATCCGGTCCAGCTCGTCCGGGGTCGCCTCGCGGTCCTCCCAGCCGACGGCGAGCGCCCGGACCGTGCCCTGCGGGATCAGGTAGGCCGCGTTCACGGCGATCCCGCGGTCCAGCCGGTCCAGGTACTCGCCGACCGTGCGCCAGTCGAAGTCGACGTCGTCCCCCGGGCCGTTCCACCCGGCGATCGCCCGGCGCACCTCGCCGAGGGTGCGGTCGTCGACCGGCGCGTACGACAGCCCGTCCTGGCCGATGACCTCCAGGGTCACGCCCTGCGCGGCCTTGGCGCTGTGGTCGGGGTCGCGCAGCAGCGCCAGGTCGCTGTGGGCGTGCATGTCCACGAACCCGGGGGAGAGGACGAGCCCCTCGGCGTCCAGCTCCCGGCGGGCCGTGGGCCGCTGGCAGCCGGCCGCGGCGGCCTCCTTGACGATGGAGACGATCCGGCCGCCGTCGACCACGACATCGGCCCGGTAGGCGTCCGAGCCGGAGCCGTCGACGACGTCGGCGTCCCGGATGACGAGCTCTTCCATCGCTGCCTGCCTCCTAGAAGAACGTGCGGACGTAGTCGACGACCGTGCCGTCCGCCTCCGTGACGGGGATCAGCTGCCACTTGTCGAACGAGGTGCACGGGTGGGACAGCCCGAGCCCGACCCAGTCGCCGACCTCCAGGTCCGCCTCCGGCGTGGTGGCGAGCCAGGCGTGCTGGTCGGACAGGCCGGTCACGGACACGCCGGTGGCCGGGCGCTCGGCGCCGTCCCGGCGGATCACCTGGGCGAAGGGCAGATCGAGGTCGTAGGCCGCGTCCCGCTTGCCCGCGTTGACGAAGGCCTGCTCGGCGGAGGGGCGCGAGACCACCTGCGTCCACAGGCGGAACGCCGGCTCCAGGGCGCCCTCCTCGGGGACCCGGTTGAACGGGGTCAGCTTGCGGTAGTGGCCGTCGTCGTGCGAGACGTAGGCGCCCGAGCGCAGCAACTTCAGCACGGGCCGGGACAGTTCGGGGATCTCCGCGAAGACCTCGGCCACCGCGTCGAACCAGGCGCTGCCGCCCGCGCTGACCACGATCTCCTCCAGGCCCGCGAAACGGCCCGCCGTGTCGAAGTCGGCGGCCAGCGCCACCAGCCGGCGCAGCCAGGCCGTCACCCGCTCGGTGTCGGCCTTCGGCACCTCGCCCTCGTAGCCCGCCACACCGACGAGCCGCAGGGTCCGGGTGCCCGCCACCGCGTCCGCGACCGCCGCGCACTCGGCCTCCGTGCGGATACCGGTCCGGGCGCCCTCGCCCGCGGCGAGCTCGACGACGACGTCCACGGGGCGCGTGGCGCCGGCGTCCCGCAGCGCGGCGTCCATCAGCTCGACGCCCCGCACGGAGTCGACGTAGCAGACCAGTTCGAAGTCCGGGTCGGCGTCGAGCTCGGCCGCGATCCAGCGCAGGGCCGCCGTGTCGACCAGTTCGTTCGCCAGGAACACGCGCCGGGTCCCGAACGCCCGCGCCACCCGCACCTGGTGCGGCACGGCCAGCGTGATGCCCCACGCCCCGTGCTCGATCTGCCGCTGGAAGAGCTGCGGTGCCATGGAGGTCTTGCCGTGCGGCGCGAAGGCCAGGCCGTGCCGGGCCGCGTACGTCTCCATGAGCTTCAGGTTGTGCTCCAGGCGCTCGGCGGACAGCGCGAGCACGGGCGTGGCGAAGCCGCCGGTGAAGAGGTTGCGGCGCTGGCCGGCCAGCTCGGCGACGGTCAGCCCGTCGGCGTCCGGCGGGAGGCCCTTGAAGCGGTGGTCGACGCGCTCGGCGGCGAGCCGGGCGAGGGACTCGGCTGCGGTGTCGGCTGGCATGGAGCCTCCTGATCTGCGGTGTTGCAGTACTTGCAACCTTCATTGCATAGGGCGCTGAACGCTGTCTAACATCTCGGCCACCGCCGGTCAATGAAACCGCCACCCACCCGAGCCGCCGAGGAGCTACGACCATCGTGACCCCCACCGGACCTTGCGACGCCCCCGGCGTCGTGGACGTCGTCGCGCTCGGCGAGTCCATGGTCACGTTCCTGCCGTCCGGGCCGGGACGCCTCGCCGACGTGCCGTCCTTCGTGCGGGGGATCGGCGGGGCGGAGTCGAACGTGGCCTGCGGGCTGGCGGCGGCGGGGCACTCCGTGCGGTGGGTCAGCAGCGTGGGGGCGGACCCGTTCGGCGACCACCTGGTGGAGACGATCGCCGGGTACGGGGTCGACGTGGCGCACGTCCGGCGCGACCCGGACCGCCCCACCGGCATCTACTTCCGCACCGCCGGGGACCGGGCCGGCGACGCCCACGAGGTGGCCTACTACCGGACCGGGTCGGCCGCCTCGGCGATGTCCGCCGACACGGTGCACCCGGCGGCGGTGCGCGCGGGCCGTGTGCTGCACCTCTCCGGGATCACCGCGGCCCTGTCCAAAACCTGCCTCGACCTGATGCGCGAGCTGACCGCCCGCCGCCCCGGCCGCCCCCTGGTCTCCTTCGACGTCAACCACCGGCCCGGCCTGTGGCGCGACGGGGACGCCCCCACGGTCCTGCGAGACCTCGCCCGTGGCGCCGACCTGGTGTTCGTCGGGCAGGACGAGGCCTGGGGCCTGAGCAGCCCCGAAGCCGTCCGCGCCACCCTCCCCGAACCCGAGGTGCTGGTCGTCAAGCAGGGCGCCGCCGGAGCCACCGTCTTCGACCGGCGGGACGTCACCTTCGTGCCCGCACCCCGGGTCGACGTCGTCGCCGCCGTCGGCGCGGGAGACGCCTTCGCCGCCGGGTTCCTCTCCGCCACCCTGCGCGGACTGCCCGTAAGGGACCGGCTGCGGCACGGGCACCTCATGGCCGCCGCCGCCCTCACCGTGCCCGGCGACCTCGCGACACCGCCCGCGCGGGGGCACGCCGACCGGCTCGCCGCCCTGGACGACGCGGCATGGGGGAGACTGCGACTCGGCCCGGGCTGGACCGAGGGGACACAGCGGGCCGACGAGGAGGTACGTACGCCATGAGCCAGACCGTCGACCGCGCGCTCAGCATCCTGCCGCTGCTCGCCGAGGGCCCCGCCGACCTGGGGCGGGTCGCCGACCGCCTCGGCGTGCACAAGTCCACGGCCCTGCGCCTGCTGCGCACCCTCCACGAGCACGGCCTCGTCTACCGCCAGTCCGACCAGCGCTACCGCCTCGGCGCCCGGCTCTTCGCGCTCGCCCAGGAGGCGATGGAGAACCTCGACGTGCGCGAGATCGCCCACCCCCACCTGGTCCGCCTCAACGAGAGCTGCGGGCACACCGTGCACCTCGCGGTGTACGAGGAGCACGAGGTGCTCTACATCGACAAGGTCGACAGCCGCTACCCCGTGCGGATGTACTCCCGCATCGGCAAGCCCGTCGCCATCACCGTCGCCGCGGTCGCGAAACTGCTCCTCGCCGACCTGCCGGAGCACGAGCGGCGGGCGATCGCGGAGAAGCTCGACTACCCCACCTACACGTCCCGTTCGACCCCCGACGCGGCCGCGTTCCTGCGCGAGCTGGAGAAGGTGCGTGAACAGGGCTGGGCCACCGACCTCGGCGGCCACGAGGAGTCCATCAACTGCGTCGCGGCGCCCGTCCGCGGCGCCGACGGCCGGGTCGTCGCCGCGATGTCGGTCTCCGCGCCGAACGTCGTGGTCACCGCCGACGAACTCCTCACCCTCCTGCCGCTGGTGCGCCGTACGGCGGACGCCATCAGCGGCGAGTACTCCGGCAGGACACCAGTGAAGGGCACCGTATGACGGACAAGATCGCACTCACCCCGAAGACCCACACCACCCCGCCGGCGAAGTTCTCCCACGGTGTGAGGAAGGGCAACATCCTCCAGGTCGCCGGCCAGGTCGGCTTCCTGCCCGCCGAGGAGGGCAAGGCGCCCACGCCCGCCGGGCCGGGCCTGCGCGAGCAGACCCTCCAGACCCTGGCCAACGTCAAGGCGATCCTGGAGGAGGGCGGCGCCTCCTGGGACGACGTGATGATGATCCGCGTCTACCTGACGGACGTGGACCACTTCGCCGAGATGAACGAGATCTACAACGCGTACTTCGAGGAGCAGGGGCTGACCCAGCCGCCCGCCGCGCGCACGACGGTCTACGTCGGCCTCCCCGCGGGTCTCCTCATCGAGATCGACGCCCTGGCCGTCCTCGGCTGACCCACCCCACCCCGCCTTCTTCGAGGCGCGGCGCCTTCGATGCGCCGCGCCGCGGTCCCCCCTACCCAGAAGCCGCATGCATTTACGCAGAGGACCCCCGAATGTCCCCTTCGCTCGCCGCGTCCGCCCCTGCCGGGACCCCACCCCACACCGGAGGCCTGCTCCTCCTCGTGGACGGCACCGCCGGACTCCTGCTCACCGCAGCGCTCGGCATCGTGCTGCTGCTCTTCCTCATCATCAGGACGAGACTCCAGCCGTTCGTCGCGCTGCTCGCGGTCTCCATAGCCGTCGGCCTCGCCGCCGGTCTCTCGGTCACCGAACTCTTCGGCACGGTCCAGAAGTCGGACGCCGTCTCCACCATCGAGTCCGGCATGGGCGGCATCCTCGGCCATGTCGCCATCATCATCGGCCTGGGCACCATGCTCGGCGCGATCCTCGAAGTCAGCGGCGGCGCCGAGGTGCTGGCGAGGCGTCTGCTCGGCCTGTTCGGCGAGAAGCGCGCCCCGCTCGCCATGGGCCTCACGGGCCTGATCTTCGGCATCCCGGTCTTCTTCGACGTCGGCATCTTCGTCCTGGCCCCGATCGTCTACGCCGCCGCCAAGCGGTCGGGCAAGTCGATCCTGCTGTACTGCCTGCCCCTGCTCGCGGGCCTGTCGGTCACCCACGCCTTCCTTCCCCCGCACCCCGGCCCGGTCGCAGCGGCCGGCCTCCTGCACGTGGACCTCGGCTGGGTCATCCTCATGGGCATCGTCTGCGGTCTGCCGGCCGTGGCGGCCGCGTGGGCCTACTCGGCGTGGGTCGGCCGCCGCATCTTCGTCGCCGTGCCGCAGGACATGGTCGAGGCGGCGGAGGAGGCCAAGCAGGCCGTCGTGGACGAGCAGCGGGCCGCCGGAGTCGCGCCCAGCGAACAGCCGGTCTCCCTGGGCACCGTACTCGGCATCATCGGCACGCCCCTGGTCCTCATCCTCGCCGCGACGTTCTCCTCGATCGCCCTGGACCCGTCCACCGCGCGATCGGTGATCGAGTTCTTCGGAAACCCCTTCGTGGCCCTCACCATCGCCCTGTTCCTCGCGTACTACCTGCTCGGCATCCGCCGCGGCTGGTCCCGCAAGTCCCTGGAGACGGTGTCCACCGCGTCCCTCAAGCCGGTCGGCAACATCCTGCTCGTGGTCGGCGCGGGCGGCGTCTTCGGCGCGGTCCTCAAGGCCAGCGGTGTCGCCCAGGCCCTCTCGGACACGTTCCACGACGTGGGCCTGCCGGTGCTCGTCCTCTCCTACCTGATCTCCGTCGTCCTGCGTGTGGCCCAGGGCTCGGCGACGGTGGCGATCGTGACGACCGCGGGCATCGTGGCCCCGCTCCTCTCCGAGGGGAACCACTCCCAGGCCTTCGTCGCCCTGGTCATCATGGCCATCTCGGCCGGATCCATCTTCGCCTCGCACGTGAACGACGGGGGCTTCTGGATGGTCGCCAAGTACTTCGGCATCAGCGAGCGGGACACCCTCAGGACCTGGACCGTGCTGGAGAGTGTGCTGTCCGTGGCCGGGTTCGCGGTCGCGGCGGGCTTGAGTCTGTTCGTGTAGGCGTCTGATAACGAAGTCGGGGTCGACTGTGTGCCGCACAGGTTTCTCGACCATACTTCTGCGCTGTGGAGCAGCGCATAGGTTCGAGCAGCCAGCCCCTGGAAGGCGCCGGATTCGACCCGGCTTTCATCCCCGGGCTCACGTCACCCGCGTCCGGACGGACCAAGGAGGACGGGCCGGAGAAGGAGCCTGAGGTCGCAGCGAGCGAGGAGGTCGAGGAGGCCGAGGAGGCCGTCCCCGAGCCGGAGGACACGGCGGAGGCGGAACCCTCCGAAGAGGAGGAGCCCGCGGCCGACGGCCCCGTCTTCGAGGCGTCCGACCGCCGCGCCCGGCTGGTCGCCGACCACAGAGGCGTACGCATGTCCCTGGACGACCAGGAATGCGAGTTCCGCTGGGACGAGATCGGCGCGGTGGAGACGGAGACGGCCCGCTTCGGCAAGCGGTACACCGTCACCGTCCACACCCCTGACCGGCGTTGGTACCCGATCGAGATCGAGGCGCCGGCCAGGAGCCGTTTCAAGGAGTGGGACGAGCAGTTGGACGCGGTCCTCGATGCCTACTTCGAGGAAAACGCCGAGTAAGGGGCGCGAGGCTCTGCTGATGTGCGGCTGCGCCGCCTGGGCGCACTAACCGCAGTACTGAGTCTCCTTACCGATCGACCGGTACATGCAGTCGGCGTTCTCCAGCAGTTGCAGCACCGCATCGCGGTTACGGGAGGTCTCCCGCTCGATCACCTCGTCGGGCGGGTAGAACCCACCCCCACCGGACCGGGGGTACATCTCGAAGGTGTACGCGAAGATCTTGTGCGTGCCCCAGAGGTAGTCGTCGATCGACCCGTCGGTGATGTACAGGTCGCTGGACTGCTCCGCCGTGTAGCCGTTGCTCGCGGCCATCTTGCGGCCGACCGCCTTGAACGCCGCGTTGTCGTCCGCGGTCATCCCGGTCGTGGTGTCGGAGTACGTGTAGCCGAATGGCCACAGCACCAGCTCGCTGTAGGTGTGGAAGTCGACCCCCGCCTTGATCTGCTGCTTGCCGCCGACGACCCGGCTGCGCACGAAGTCGGAGACGACCTTCACCTCGGGCGCCGACTCCGCGGCCGAACCCCGGTACGTGTCGGAGGAAGCGGAGCCGGAGGAACCGCCGCAGCAGCCCCAGCGGTAGTCCCAGTTGCGGTTCAGGTCCGTACCGACGTATGACGAACCGGAGTTCGGCTGCCGGTTCTTGCGCCAGGAGCGGTAGGAGCCGGTGGCGATGTCGTACTCGCCGCCGTCCGGGTTGATGTCCGGGACGATCCAGATCTCGCGGTTGTTCACCATGCCGGTGACGCGTGAGTCGGAGCCGTAGCCGGAGGTCAGCTCGCGCAGCAGGTAGAGCGCCATCTCGACGGTCAGGTGCTCGCGGGCGTGCTGGTGGTGCGTGAACAGCACCTCCGGCTCGGACTCGTCGGCGCTCACGTTGTCGCTGATCTTGATGGCGACGATGTTCCGGCCTTGGTAGGACTTGCCGATCACGCGCTGGCTCGCGATGGACGGGTTGGCCGAGACGACCGAGTTGATCTCGTTCGTCATCTCCGCGTAGTTGTGGTACTTCGAGTCGGCCGACGGGAAGTCGAGGAGCCGGACGTCGTCCTCGCCGGCGGACCGGTCGGGCACGGCGCCGAGCGGGGTGACCTCGTACCCCAGGGTGCGCAGCTTCTTGATCTGGTCGGCGCGGCCGGAGACCACGACACCGTGTCCGTGGACCTCGTCCACGGTCACGCCCGTGCGCTGAAGTGCCGTGCGGTCCTGGGCCGTCGAGTGCAGATGGATCTCGTACTGCCGGACGTCGTCCGCCGAGGCGGCCGGCTTGCGGGCGCTGTCGGCGGTGGCGTCGCCGGTCGTCGCGGACAGGGGCGCCGCGAGGACGAGGGCGAGGAGGCCGGCGAGGGCGGCGGTGCGTCTGCCGGTGCGGGCACCGGAGCCTCGTATGCGAAGTCGCATGAAATCTCCTTGTGGGAGGTGGGGTTGATCCGTGCGACGTACGTGGTGCGGGTGGCGCACATCGTTCTGCTAATGGCATGAGCAGGTCAAGACTGAAAGTGGCCGCGCAGTGTACGCGCGCGGCGTCCCGGTCGAGGTGTCACGGCGGAAGTGCACCCCCAGGGGTGGCTCCGGCGTGCATATATGTACGGGACTCGGAGAGAGTGAGGTCCGCGCACAGGGAGCCGGAGTGTCCGGATCCCCGGACCCCCACCCCTCAGAGGACTGGCTGATCATGGGCGGATCAGCGCCACGACGGGACCACCACCTGCCGGCCGAGACGACCAGCTTCGTCGACCGGCGTGGCGAACTGACCCAGGGCCGCGAACTGCTGGCCCGCGCACGGCTGGTGACGCTGACCGGACCGGGCGGCGTCGGCAAGACCCGGCTCGCGGCGCGCATCGCGGCCCGGGTGCGGCGCGCCTTCCCGGACGGCGTGCGTTACGTGCACCTGTCCGGACTGCACGACCCGGCCCTCGTCCCGCTGGCCGTCGCCGACGCGCTCGGGCTCCACGACCGCTCCGCCCAGCCGCCCCTGGACGCCCTCGTCGAACAGGTACGGGACCGGCGGCTGCTCCTCGTCGTCGACAACTGCGAGCACCTGGCCGACGCGTGCGCCCGGCTCGCCGCCGCCCTGCTGCACGGCTCCGAGGGTGTCCGGATCCTCGCCACCAGCCGGCACCGGCTCGGCCTCACCGAGGAGCACCTGCTGGAGGTACGTCCGCTGCCGGTGCCCGACCCGGACGGCGACCTGTCCGCGGCCGAGGGTTACCCGGCCCTCCGGCTCTTCAGCGACCGGGCCGCCGCCGTCGTCCCCGGCTTCCGCCTCACCCCGGCCAACCGCGCCTCCGTCGCCCGGCTGTGCCGCCGCCTGGACGGTCTGCCCCTGGCCATCGAACTCGCCGCCGTCCGCATGCGGGTCCTCGACGTCGACCAGCTCCTGGACCGCCTGGACGACCGCTACCGCTTCCTGACCACCGGCAGCCCCGCGGCCTTGCCCCGCCACCAGACCCTGCGCGCGGCGGTCGCCTGGAGCCACGACCTGTGCACCGTCCCCGAGCAGACGGTGTGGGCCCGGCTGTCGGTCCTGCCGGGCAGCTTCGACCTGGAGACGGCGGAGGCGGTGTGCGCGGACGCCGCTGCCCCGCAGAGCAGCCGGCCTTCGGCCGGGACCACCGCGTGTGTGAACGGGGCCGAGGTTCGGGACGGTGCCGGGCTTCTGGGTGGGGATGTGTGGCCGGACGGTGCCGGGCCTCCGGGCCCGGGTGCGTGTTCGGACGGTGCCCGGCCTCTGGAGAGCACGCGTCCTCCGGGGGCCGTCGTCCTGGGCGCGGAGGGCCGGGGGCAGCTCGTCGCGCTCCGGAGCGCGACACCGTCCGCCCTGCCCGCCCTGCCGGGACGGTGCCCGGACGGCTCCGGCGCACACGCCCGGGCCGTGGCAGCGCCCACCGGTCCCCCCGGTCTGGGCACGGACCACGTCCTGGAGGCCGTCGCCGGGCTCGTGGACAAGTCCGTGCTCTGCCGGAAGCCCGGGCCCGGCGGTGTGCGCTACCGGCTGCTCGACACCCTGCGCCAGTACGGGCTGGAGCAGTTGCGGCGGGGCGCCGGGCTGGAGGAGGCCGTCCGGCGGCGGCAGCGGGACTGGATGACGCGGCGGGCCGAGGAGTGCGAGCGCGGCTGGTTCGGGCCCGGCCAGCCGGAGACGGTCGCCCGGCTGCGCGCCGACCGGGACAACCTCCGCGCGGCCCTCGACTTCAGCCTCTCCACCCCCGGCGAGGCCCTCGCCGGGCTGCGTCTCGCCGGCACGCTCTGGTTTCACTGGCACGCCTGCGGCGCCTCCCGCGAGGGCCTGTACTGGCTCGACCGGGCCCTGACCGCCGCCCCCGGGCCCACCCGGGAACGGGCCCGCGGCCTGTGGGTCGCGGGGCTGCTGGCCGCCGCCACCCGGGACTTCCCCCGGGGCCGCCGCCACGCCACCGACGCCCTCGCCCTCGCCCGTACCCTCGGCGACGACGCCGAGGCCGCGCACGCGGAGTACGTCATCGGAGTCATCCGGCTGTTCGGAGACGACCTGCCCGGAGCGCTGCGGCACTTCGAGACCACCGTCGCCCGCGGCCCCGTGCCCGGCCAGCACCTCAGCCTCGTCGGCCTCGACCAGGTCGAACTCGCCTGCGCGCTGGGCTACCTGGGCGAGGCCGAGGGGGCCGTCGAGGTCTGCGAGCGGGCCCTCGCGCTGTGCGAGCGGCACGGCGAACAGTGGGTCCGCTCCTACGTGCTGCGCATCCTCGCCCTCGCCCATACCGTGCGCGGCGACTGGCACCGGGCCGAACGGCACGCCCGTGCGGCCCTGCGGCTCAAACTCGCCGTCCACGACGTCATCGGCATCGCCCTCACCCTCGATCTGCTCGCGTCGATCGCGGCCGCACGCGGCGATCACGACCACGCCGCCGTGCTGCTGGGCGGCGCCGACCGCGTCTGGGCCGACATCGACACCGGCCGCTGGGGCTCCCACACCCTCAACTCCGTACGCCGGGACACCGAGGAGCGGGCTGCCCGGGCCCTCGGACGCGAGGCGTTCGAGCGGGCCCACCGCCGCGGCGGGGCCCTGAGTCTCGCGGAACTGGCCGGCCAGGAGCTCCAGGAGCCGGGCCGCCCGCACCCCACGGAACCCGCCCCCGCCACCGCGCCCCCGCACGACGACGGCACGGTCCGTCTGACCCGCCGTGAGACCGAGGTCGCCCAACTCGTCGCCGAAGGGCTCGCCAACCAGCAGATCGCCGACCGCCTGGTGATCGCCCGCCGCACCGCCGAGGGCCATGTGGAACGCATCCTCGGCAAGCTCGGCTTCAGCAACCGCAGCCAGATCGCCGCCTGGGTGACGGCCCAGCGCTGCCCCGCCCCCACCCGCACCCACCCACCCGAGGGGATCACGTGACCACCGCAGAACTCAGCCCGTTCGACCACCGCATGGCCGTCTTCGACTCCGACGACGGCTTCCTGGCCGCCGCCCTGCCCTTCCTCGGCGAGGGCCTCGACGCCTCCGGCGAACCCCCGCCGGTGGCCATCGCCGCCCCGCACCACCTGGACCTCCTGCGCGACGCCCTCGGCACCGGCGCGAAGGACGTCACCTGCATCCCGCACACCGACTGGTACACCGGCTCCGCCGCCAACGCCGTCGCCCGGGCCGCCACGTATCTCGCGGCGCACGCCGGCCCCGGCGGCCGGCTCCACCTCGTCATGGAGCCCGTCTGGAGCGGCCGCGCCGGCCGGTCGGCCCGCGAGACCACCGAGTGGATCCGCTACGAGGCCCTCGCCAACCTCCTCTTCGCCCCCATGTCCACGACCGCCCTGTGCGCGTACGACACCCGCACCGCCGGGCCCGCCGTCGTCGCCGCGGCCCGCCGCACCCACCCGGACACGGAGGTGTACGAGGACCCGCTGCGGCTCGCCGCCGAACTCGACGCCGTACCGCTGCCGTTGCCCCCCGCCGGTGCGCTGCGCCTGCGGGAGCCGCGCGGTGCGGCCGTACAGAGCTGGGCCGTGGGGCGGGGGCTGCCCGATGCGGACGCCGAGCTGTTCGCCGCCGCCGTGGCGGAGAGCGCGGCCGCCCTCGCGCCCCTCGACGGAGATCTCCTGCTGTGGGGCGATGCTCCCGGCTGCGTCTGCGAACTGCGCTCGGCCCGCCGTCTCGACGACCCGCTCGCCGGCTTCGTCCCGCCGGCCGCGGCCCCGGACCCGGGACCGGGGCTGTGGTACGCGCGTCAGGTCTGCGCCTACGTGGACATCCGCGACGACGCCGACGGAGCGACGGTCCGTCTCCAGTACGCGTGACCTCCTCACCTGCACAAGCAGGTAGGGGATCGGGTAGTCCTCCCCGTGCGCGGGACCGCCCGGGGGGATCACCCTGGACCCATGCTGCAACTCTCCGGGCGGCACCACCTCCCCGACCCCGACGCCCACTTCGGCCCGTTCCCGCAACCACCCTTGGGAGCGGGGCATCTGAGGGTCGAGTACGCACCCCGGCCCTCCGCCGTCCGTGAGGCACGGGCGGAGGTCCGCAGGCAGCTGGAGGGCTGGGGGCTCGCCGAGCGCGGTGACGTCGCGGAGGTAGCCGAACTGCTCGTCGGCGAACTGGCCACCAACGCCGTGGTGCACGCCCGGAGCCCCTTCCGGCTCACCCTCTTCGCCGCGCACGGCCTCCTGCGCTGCGAGGTCTCCGACGCCGCGCGCCGTGTCCCGCGGGTGCTGGACGCGGGCACCGGGGAGAGCGGCCGCGGAATGTTCCTGGTGGACGCGCTCGCCCAGCGCTGGGGCTGCCATCGGGACGGGCCGGGCAAGACCGTGTGGTTCGAGCTCGGCACGTGTGGGGCGGACGGCTGTGGTCGGTGACGGCCGTAGCGCTCCGCCGGGCCTGACCGGGCAGGGTGTCCTACGGGCATCGAGTGAAGATCCGGTCAGGCCCTCTTGTCCCGCGGGCGCCTTTGAGCTTTCTTGACCTGCATGGCGGACACCACGGGAAACACCACCGAGAACGAGGCCACCCACCCCCCACAGCCCCGGAAAGCGAGCTGGAAGTACATCGGCCCGGGCATCGTCGTCGCGGCGACCGGCGTCGGCGCCGGTGACCTGGTCGCCACGCTGATCGCGGGTAGCAACTTCGGCTACACCCTCCTGTGGGCCGCGATCATCGGCTGCCTGGTGAAGATCTCCCTGGCCGAGGCGGCGGGCCGCTGGCACCTGTCCACGGGCCGCACCCTGTTCGACGGCTGGGCCAGCCTCGGCCGCTGGACCACCTGGTTCTTCGCGGTCTACGTCGTCGTCTGGGGCTTCGTCTACGGCGCCGCGGCGATGTCGTCGAGCGCGCTGCCGCTGCAGGCGCTGTTCCCCGACGTGATGGACCTCAAGTGGTGGGGCATCGCCTGCGGTCTGGTCGGCCTGGTCTTCGTCTGGTTCAACAAGTACGCGGTGTTCGAGAAGGTCATGACGGTCCTGGTGGGCGTCATGTTCGTGGTGACGGTGTACCTGGCGATCCGGGTCACGCCGAACATCCCCGACGCCTTCGCCGGACTCCTGCCGGTCCTGCCGGACGAGAAGGACTCGATCCTCAACACGCTGGGCCTGATCGGCGGTGTGGGCGGCACGATCACCCTCGCGGCGTACGGCTACTGGGTCAACGCCAAGGGCTGGACCGACACCGGCTGGATGAAGGTCATGCGCCTGGACAACCGCGTCGCCTACGCCACCACGGGCATCTTCGTCATCGCCATGCTGTTCGTCGGCGCGGAGATGCTCCACTCGGCGAACGTCGCCATCGCCAGCGGTGACAAGGGCCTGATCCAGCTGGGCGACATCCTGGAGAAGGAGTACGGCCCGGCCACCGCGAAGTTCTTCCTGATCGGCTTCTTCGCCACGTCCTTCACCTCGCTGATCGGCGTCTGGCACGGCGTGAGCCTGATGTTCGCCGACTTCGTGGCCCGGCTGTCGGGCAGGGGCCGGGCGGGGGGCGAGGAGGTCGCCTCGGGGACACGCGAACGCTCCTGGCCGTTCCGCGCCTATCTGCTCTGGCTGACCTTCCCGCCGATGATCCTGCTTTTCGAGGGCCAGCCCTTCCGCCTGATCATCATCTACGGCGTCCTCGGCGCGGCCTTCCTGCCCTTCCTGGCCGGCACCCTGATCTGGCTCCTCAACTCCTCTCGCACGCCCCGTGAATGGCGCAACGGGGCCCTCAGCAACGCCATGCTCGCCGTCGCCGGCCTGCTGTTCCTGGTCCTGTGCGTGAAGCAGATCTGGGACCAGCCGTGGGGGGAGTTCTTCTAGGGCAGGGGGCAGGGAGAATGGCCGGATGACCCAGCAGCCCCCGCCCCCCGGCCCCGGCTTCGGCCCGCCCCCGCCGCAATACGCGCCGGCGCCGCCCCCGTACGCGGCCCCGCAGCAGCCGTACGCCCAGGCCCCGCAGCAGCAGCCGTACGCCCAGGCTCCGCCGCAGCCGGCGGCGGGCGGCCCGGACTTCCTGGCCGTCGACAAGCGCAACGCGGTCGTCGTCGACGCGTCGGGCGTCGCCTTCGAGTCGTCCGGTCTCTCGATCGAGTTCCGCTGGCCCGAGATCCGCAGCGTCCACTACCAGGCGAGCCCGAGCGGCAAGGCCCTGATGGTCGCCGTGGTCCACATGGACGGCCGGTTCTGTGAGTGCGTGGTGGAGGCCAAGCCCAGGTCGCGGCTCCAGGAGTGGTTCCCGCAGCTGGCCTGGGTGCTCGGCCACTACCGTCCGGCGGGATAGGGGTTGTTACGGCAACCCGTGCACATGCGGCCCCACCGCGTTGGACCAGGCGTTGCCCGCCGTGGCGTCCCAGTTGGTCGACCAGGTCATCGCACCGCGCAGTTCGGGGTACGTCCGCGGCGGCTTGAAGGTGCCGCAGCCGGTGGCCCTGGTCAGGCAGTCCAGGGCGTTGTTCACCACGGCCGGTGAGACGTAGCCGCTGCCCGCCCCGCGCGTCGAGGCCGGCAGGCCCAGACCCACCTGGGACGGGGCGAGGCCGTTCTCCAGCTGGATGCAGGCCAGGGCCGTGAGGAAGTCGACCGAGCCCTGGCTGTAGACCTTGCCGTCGCAGCCGAGCATGGAACCGCTGTTGTAGTACTGCATGTTGACGACCGTGAGGATGTCCTTCACGTTCAGCGCGGTCCGGAAGTAGCCGTTGGACGTGGACTGCATGTCGATCGTCTGCGGGGCCATCGTCAGGACGAGCGAGGGGCCCGCCTTCGCCGACAGGGCGCGCAGCGCCTGCGTCATGTACGTCGCGTTCAGGCCGTTCTCCAGGTCGATGTCGACGCCGTCGAAGCCGTACGTCTGCATCACGGAGTACACGCTGTTCGCGAAGTTCGCCGCCGACGCGGCGTCGTTGACCGACACCGTGCCGCGTTCGCCGCCGACCGAGATGACGACCTTCTTGCCGGCCGCCTGCTTCGCCCTCACGTCCGCCTTGAACTGTTCGACCGTGTAGCCGTTCAGCCCGGCCGAGTCCAGGGTGAAGGACACCGCCCCGGGCGTGCCCGTGGCGTCGGCGAAGGCCACCGCGATGATGTCGTAGGCGGCGGGGACGTCCGAGATGCGCTGGACGGCCGCCCCGTTGTCGAAGTTCTGCCAGTAGCCGGTCACGGCGTGCCGGGGCAGCGCGGGGCCCGGCCCGTCCGGCTTGTTCGTGGTGCCCGTCACGGCCGCCGACTTCGGCGACTCACCGGCCCCGTTCACCGCCGTGACCTGGAAGGAGTACGACGTCGAGGCCGCGAGCCCGGTCACCGTCGCCGAGGTGCCGGAGACGGCCGTCACCTTCGTGCCGTCGCGGTAGACCGTGTAACCCGTCGCCCCGGAGACCGTGTTCCAGGCGAGGGAGACCGACGAGGACGTCGTCCCGGAGACGTTCAGGCCGCCCGGCGCGGACGGGATCGTCGGGCCCGGGTCCGTGCCCCCGCCGCCGTCGGGGCCGAACACCGACACGTCGTCCGCGTAGTAGGCCGCCTGCCCGTACCAGCCGTGCGTGTACACCGTCACCGAGGTCGTCGAGGAACCCGTGGTGAAGGTGGTCGACAGCTGCTTCCAGGAGGAGGAGTCCGGCGTCCAGGTGGACACGTCCGTCGTGCCCGTGCCCGTCACGCCGAGGTAGGCGTACCCGCCCCGGACCCAGGCGCCCAGCGTGTACGTCGAGCCGGGCTTCACCCGGACCGTCTGGGAGCACCGGGCGTTGTCCTGCCCCGAGGGGGCCGCCCGCAGCGCGGCCGTGCCGGTGCGGACGGGGGAGGGGACCGTCGTGCCGCTGCCCGCCGAGCAGGTCCAGTCGCTCAAACCCGACTCGAATCCGGCGTTCCGGGCGTTGTTGACGTCGGCGGCGCTCGCCTGGCCGACGGTCGTGACGGTGAGGGCCAGGGCAGCCGTGACGGCACCCGACCAGAGCCGCAGGGATCGTCTGTGTGGGGACATGACAAGAAAATGGTCCAGACCAAAGCTACTGTCAAGAGGTCCAGACCAACCTGTCGAGCAGCAGCCCCACCGTGCAGCCCGCCAGCAGTACGCCCGTGGACATCCAGAACGCCGCACCCGCCGGATCCAGCACCCCGGGGCGCAGGGAGAGCAGCAGCACCTGCGCCGCCGCCGGGGCCGCGCACGCCGCCGCCAGGTGCCGCGCGGGCATCTCCCGCCACGGCTCCGGATGCACCCGCGCCGCCGCCCAGGTGGCCAGCACGACGCACACCAGGTTCGGCAGGTGCACCAGTGCCAGCGCGGCCCCGAACGAACCGACACCCTCCGGACCGACCAGCGGATCGTGGATCAGCGTCATCTGGACGTACTCGGTGAGGACCAGTACAACGATGCCGACGGCCCAGCAGCGGACGAGCGTCATCAGCCACCCCCGGTGATCTCGAAGAAGAGCAGGATCGCGAACCCGGCCGCGGCCATGCCGCACCCGGCGACCAGAGCCAGTGCCTGGACCACCGGGGACCAGCTGCCCCGGCCCGCGACCGTCGCCGTGCCCGCGGGATCGCGGGGGTCGTAGGCCACGGTGACCGCGCTGCCCTCCGTCGTCGACCAACCCGCCAGGTCCTCGAACTCGACCTGTACGCCGCCGGCCGTACGGAAGGCGAAGAAGTGCCGCCGGGCGTCGGAGTGCTGGTACGGCTCCGTCTCCACCCGGACGCACCTGCCCTCCGCCCGGGCGCCGCGCCGCAGCACCCGCGTCACCGTCACCAGCCGTCGCGCGTACCTCCACGCCAGTGCGCCGAACAACGCCACCAGCAGCGCGAGGACGACGTATCCGGCGCCCGGCACCTCCACGGCTAGTGCACCTCGACCGACTCGATGATCCGGTCCAGGTCCCCGTCCGGCAGGGCACCCCGCTCGGCGTCTATCCGGATCGCGAAGGTGGTGTCGTTCGAGTCCAGGCCCGCCAGGATCACACCCTCGACGGGTGTGCCCGCGGCCGGTCCGCCGTCCTCGCCGGTCGCCTTGAAGGAGAAGTCGATGCGCCTGGCCTCGTCCGTGCCGGCCAGGTCCACCTCCTTCTGGCCCTCGACGTCGGCGCCCATCTGAATCCCCGCCTCGGCGGCGATCGCGGCCTGCTCGGCCGAGTCCGCCTCGGTGAAACCGAGTTGTACGGTGACGACCGAGACCTGCTTCCCGCCCTCCGTGCGCACCGCGGCGGCCGCGTTGTGCTCGCCCCGCTCGGCGGCGCTCTGCTCCTCGTACCCCTTCGGGTACGACACGTCGACGCCCTTCGTCTTCAGCGTCCCCCAGCCCTCGGGCACCTCTCCCGCGCCGGAGCCGGAACTCCCGCAGCCGGTCAGGGCCACGGCGGTCGTCAGCAGGGCGGCGGCCAGGCAGGCACGGCGGATCTTCATCGGCAGGGGCTCCCGTCTCGTCAGTTCGCACAGTAGCTGTAGGGAAGATAGGAGCGGCCGTCTCCGTGCGGCGCCCCCAGGAACTCGGCGTCGGTCAGGGTCTCCGCCTTCTTCTCCGTGCTGATCGTCATGCCCAGACTGAGCCCCAGATTCAACTCGAAGCCGTACTCGGCCGCGTTCACATCGCCCGTGTACGTCATCCGGCTCGACTTGCCCTGGTCGAACACCAGCTGCCCGAAGGGGTCGTCGGCGCCCGGCCGGGACGTCGGCGCGTGGTCGCCGAACATGTACTGGAAGGGCGTCGCGACCTGCTCGTTGTTGCTGTCCAGCCAGCGCTCCGCGACCGCCCGGTCCCGGTCGCCCGCCGGGCCCGGATCGAAGGTGAGGGTGTGGGTGACGACCTCGATGCCGGTCTGCGAGCCGGTGCCCTTCACCCCGGCGTTCCCGCCCCGCTTGTCCCCGTCCTTCCTGCCGTTGTCCCCGCCCGCCTTGGCGCCGTCCTTCTGGCCGCCCTCCTCGACGGTGCGGGTCATGTCGACGCGGATGAGCTTGCCGGTCTTCTTGTCGTAGGTGACCGTGATGGTGCCGGTCTGCGTCGTGTTCGCCGTGTACTCGCCGCTGAGCGGGCCCGCCTCGTAGCCCACCTTGGAGCCGTACTCGATGGACGAGGAGTAGGTGTACGACTTGGTGTTCTTGTAGGAGTTGTCCGTCCAGGTCACCTCGGGGGAGTACTTGAAGGAGCCGCCGAGCGCGGCGCTCAGCTTCTTCTCGTCGCCCGCCGAGATCTTCAGGCCCGCCGACGCCGAGGCCTCCACGCCGACCTTGCCGTAGGTGATCTTCCGGTTGTCGCCGAGGTTCTCCTTGATGCGGTTCTGGGTGTCCTCCTCGTCCTTGAGGGGGCCCTTGCCGAAGAGGTAGGCGATGCTGTCGCCGATGCTCGCCTCCGCCCCGCCGGGCATGGTGCGGCGCATCTCGTACATCTGCAGCTTCTCCACGTCGTCCCGGAACCGCTGGGCTTCCTCGGGGCTCTGGAACACCCAGGTGTCGCCGTTGGTGACCTTGATGCCGAGCCCCAGCTCCACCTTGTCCGCGCCGAACCGGCCCACCTTCATCCCCGGCTTGAAGTCCTTCTTCGCCGCGACGGACGCGGCGTCCGTGAAGGTCAGGTAGACCAGCTGGTCGCGGTCGTCGACCGTGCCGTCCCCGTTGACGTCCGTCTTCGCCTTCAGGTGCTGCTCCTGGAAGCCGTACTCCTTGCCGATCTCCCAGAAGAGGATCTTCGCCTTCGAGCCCGCCTTGTCGGTGACCGAGGAGACCTGGCACAGCGCCGGTTCGAAGTCCGCGTCGGTGAGCGGCTTGTCCGGCCCCGGCGCGCCCGTCCCGCAGTCGCCGCCGCCGGCGACCCGGCACACCTGGGCGGCGAGCCTGTCATAGATCAACTGGCCGACACCGGTGGCCGAGACGGCCAGGACGATCGCCGCGCTGACGACGACCATCCCGAGGTACTCGGTGCCGGTCGCCCCCCGGTCGTCGAAGACCGGTCCGCGCCCGTACGTCCGTATGCCGCCCCCGTCCGCCATACGGCCCCCTCCTCACCCGATCCGCGTGTCTTTTCGGACGGCGAGCGTAGGTACGCGACGCTAAGTCAGGCGTGGGCCTCAGGACCCAAACGAAGGCCCATCGTCACCACTGGGCCCGCTGGGCCCACCGCCCGGAACCGCCCCGGGCCCACCGGGACGACCGGCAAGATGCTCAACCTGCCCCGTTTTGACGCCTCTTGTGCAACGACAGTTGCTCTCCAGCTACACAAACGCTGTTCTCCGGTCACAGAGGCGTGGATACAGTGCTGAGGTAGTCACGCAGTGAAGTCGACACGGTGCGCCGGAGTGACACCCGGCGTTCCGACCGGCATGGGGAAACGGGGAGCTGCGCGTGCCAACTGCCATTGCCGTGACCAGCGCCGACATGGCGCTGCCGCCACAGGACGAACGCACCCTGCCCGCCGTCGTGCTGCGGGACGTCGACCGGCGCCCCCTGGAGCAGGCGCTGGCCGAGATGCAGGCTCTGGTCGAGCACCACGGGCATGTGATCGTGGTCTGCTCGCAGGCCGCGCCCACCGCGGTGCAGCGACGGCTGCACACCCTGCGCTCCCTCATGGAGAGCGACCGCATCGCCCTGTTCCGGCCGGACCTGCCGCCCCTCGGACTGGCCGTCCTGGCGCGCCAGTTACGACAACTCGCCTCCTGCGACATCAGCCCCGGCGTGCTCGCCTCGGCCGGCCGGCTGCTCGTGCACTACATCCACGCCGGCGCGCTGCTGAACTCCGTGGCCCGCCTCGACCGCGTCCCCGTCGGCCTGAAGTCGCACGCCAAGTCCTGGGTGCCCGGCAGCCAGTTCGGCGTCCTCGCCCACCCCGAGCCGCAGCTCGTCAGGATCACCCCCGAAGCCACCCTTCCCGGACCCGAGTTCGGCACCTGGATGCTGGTTGCCAAGGGCCAGCTCCCGTCCGACTGGGTCACCGGCACCCTCGCCCCCTCCTGGAAGGTGCAGGGGCTGCGCGAGACCCCGCTCCCGGCCGAGTCACCCGGCTGGTGGGGCACCGGCAGGCTCGTCGAGTTCTGCAGCTATCTGCCGGACCTGTCCGTCCTCTACCAGCTGGTCACCTCCGTGCGACGCAGCCGGTGCCACTGGTGCGGCATCGACGTCATCGGCGACCGCTGCGTGTTCTGCTCGGCCATGCCACCCGCCCCCGACAGCCCACCCCACCAGCAGCCCGAGAGCCGAACGGCCGTCGGCTGAGGCCTGACACCGCTCGTCAGCACTGTTCCGATCCCGCTCGACCGATATCCCCAACGAGGTTGTACGGTTCATGAACTCCCGTCAGCGCCGCGGCGTGATTCTCCTGCTCCTGTCGGTCGTCTGCGCCCTCGGCGCCTTCGCCGGCGTGCTCTCCGTCATCAGCGACGTGCAGTCGAAGGTCGGCCCCGAGGTCACCGCCTACCGGCTCAAGTCCGAGGTGCCGCCCTACACCACCCTCAGCACGGGCCAGTTCGAGAAGATCAAGATGCCCGAACGGTGGCTCTCCGACAACGCGGTCACCGACCTGCGGGAGATACAGGGCAAGATCGCCGTCACCACGCTGCGCGCGGGCTCCCTGCTCCAGTCCGACATGATCGTCCGCCAGCCGGCCCTGCAGCCCGGCCAGCAGGAGGTCGCCATCATGATCGACGCGGCGACCGGCGTGGCCGGCAAGATCACGCCCGGCGCCTCGGTCAACGTCTACGCCACCTTCGAGGGCGCCCGCGAGGGCGACCCCGACCAGTCGAAGATCATCGTCACCAACGCCAAGGTCCTCGACGTCGGCGACCTCACCCCCCTCGAGCCCGACGAGTCCAACCGCACCCGGCAGCCCACCGACGCCGTCCCGATCACCTTCGCACTGTCCGCCCGCGACGCCCAGCGCATCACCTACGCCGAGTCGTTCGCCAAGCGCGTCCGCCTCGCCCTCGTCGCGCCCGGCAGCGACACCACCGTCCCCGAGCGGGACCGGACGTACGAACTCGCGAAGGACAAGTGAGAGGCTGCCATGCCCACGAGGATCCTCCCGGCAGTCGGTGACACGGACGCGGTCCGGTCCGTCACGACACTGCTCAGCCAGCTCCCGGATGCCGAGCCCGTCGCCCCCGTGGTCGACTCCACCCAGCTCATCGACACCCTCGCGCGGCTGGCCGCCGAGTCGGTCGACGAGCTGCCGGAGGTCGTGATCGTCCACGAGCGGATCGGCCCCGTCCCCGCGCTGGAACTGATCCGCGAAGTGGCCCTGCGCTTCCCGGCCGTCGGCGTCATCCTCATCACCTCCGACGCGAGCCCCGGCCTCTTCCAGGCCGCCATGGACTACGGCGCCCGCGGCCTGGTCGCCCTGCCCCTCAGCTACGAGGAACTCGCCAGCCGCGTCCAGGCCGTCGCCCAGTGGTCCACCGGCGTACGCCGGCACCTGGGCGCCGGCGGCGACGTCTTCACCGGCGTCGGCGGCACCGTCGTCACCGTCAGCGGCGCCAAGGGCGGCGCCGGAGCCACCCTCACCGCGATCCAGCTGGCCCTCGCCGCGCAGGCCTCCGGCCGCAGCACCGCCCTGGTCGACATGGACCTCCAGACCGGCGACATCGCCTCCTACCTGGACGTCCAGTTCCGCCGCTCCGTCGTCGACCTCGCCGCCATCACCGACATCTCCCCGCGCGTCCTCGCCGACGCGGTATTCCGCCACGACACCGGCCTCGCCCTGCTGCTCGCCCCCGCCGAAGGGGAACGCGGCGAGGACGTCACCGACCGCGCCGCCCGGCAGATCGTCAGCGCCCTGCGCTCCCGCTACGAGATCGTCGTCATCGACTGCGGCGCCCAGCTCGGCGGCGCCGGCGCGGCGGCCGTGGAGATGGCCGACCGGGCCCTGCTCGTCACCACGCCGGACGTGGTCGCCGTACGGGGCGCGAAACGGGCCGTGCGGATGTGGGACCGGCTGCAGATCCGCAAGGCCGAGGAGACGACCGTCGTCGTCAACCGGCACTCGCGCGGTACGGAGATCCAGCCGCCCCTCATCCAGAAGATCACCGGCACGACGGTCGCGGCCACCGTGGTCCCCGCCAACTTCAAGGAACTGCAGAGCGTCGTGGACGCGGGCCGCATCCACGAACTGGAGAACAAGAGCTCCGTGAAGCAGGCCCTGTGGGGTCTCGCTGGGGAGCTGGAGCTGGTCAAGACCGCGGAGGGCGCCCAGAAGGGGGGCCGGGGGGCGGTGGGCTTTCGGCGGAGGAAGGAGGGGTGAGGGTGCTGAGGGTGCCTTCGAGGGAGCGGGACAAGGGTCAGGTGACGATCGAGTTCCTGGGGATGACGCCGACGATCATCGTGACGCTGGTGGTGCTGTGGCAGCTCGTACTGGTGGGCTACACCTTCACGCTCGCGGGCAACGCCGCCGATGAAGCGGTGCGGGCGGGGACGGCCGCGGAACGCGGAGGTCGGCAGGCTGCATGCGAGCAGGCGGGCAAGGACAAGCTGTCGGACGCGTGGAGGGGCGGCGCCGAGGTTAACTGCCCTCCGTCCACCGGCTACGTGACAGCTGACGTCAGGCTCCGGGTGCCCGTCCTCTTCCCCGGCACCATCGCGTTCCCGTTCGAGGTGAAAGGCCACGCCGGTGCGGTCGAGGAAGAGGAGGACTGAGATGTACGACAGCCGTCAGCGCCGCGATCGAGGCCAAGTCGCCCTCGAGTACCTCGGGTTTCTCCCCATCCTGCTCCTCGTCGCGATAGGGGCCGTGCAGCTGGGGCTGATCGCGTACACGGCGCAACAAGCGGGTACGGCGGCTCGGGCGGGGGCGCGCAGCGCCTCGCTGGACGGGCCGCACGAGCGGGACTGCCGGGCCGCCGTGAGCGACTGGCTGGCGGGGAAGACCACATGCCCGGAATCGCGTGGCGACGACGAGGTCACGGTCACCGCCGAGATCACCATCCCGTCGATCATCCCGGGAAAGGACGACTTCGGCACGGCCCGGAAGATCGCCACGATGCCGCTCGACCACTGAAAGACGAGCTAGGAGCACCGCACTCATGAGCCTGCGAGCACGCATCAACACCCCCGAGGAGAACGGCAACCGGGGCGAGGACGGCCACATGGTCGCCTCCTACCGGGCCAAGCTCCTGGAGGAGATCGACCTCGCGGAGATGAGTTCGCTGGCCGCCGCCGAGCGCAGGGCCCGGCTGGAGCGGGTGCTCGGGCACATCATCAGCCGCGAGGGCCCGGTCCTGTCGACGGTGGAGCGCTCGCAGCTGATCCGCAGGGTGGTCGACGAGGCACTGGGCCTCGGCATCCTGGAACCGCTCCTGGAGGACGCGTCCATCACCGAGATCATGGTGAACGGCCCGGACGCGATCTTCGTGGAGCGCGGCGGCCGGGTCGAGCAACTGCCCCTGCGCTTCGCCTCCAACGACCAGCTCATGCAGACCATCGAGCGCATCGTCTCGACGGTCAACCGGCGTGTGGACGAGTCGAACCCCATGGTCGACGCCCGCCTGCCCTCCGGCGAGCGCGTCAACGTCATCATCCCGCCGCTGTCCCTGACGGGAGCCACCCTCACCATCCGCCGCTTCCCGCGCTCCTTCACGCTCCAGGAGCTGATCGGCCTCGGCTCGCTCGACGAGCACATGCTGTACCTGCTGGCGGGCCTGGTGCAGGCGAAGTTCAACGTCATCGTCTCGGGCGCGACGGGCACCGGCAAGACAACCCTGCTGAACGCCCTGTCGGGGCTCATTCCCCAGGGCGAACGCATCATCACCATCGAGGACTCCGCCGAACTCCAGCTCCAGCAGCCGCACGTGATCCGCCTGGAGTCGCGTCCGCCGAACGTCGAGGGCAAGGGCCAGGTGACGATCCGCGACCTGGTCCGCAACTCCCTGCGCATGCGGCCCGACCGGATCGTCGTCGGTGAGGTCCGCGGCGGTGAGTCCCTCGACATGCTCCAGGCGATGTCGACGGGCCACGACGGCTCGCTGGCCACCGTCCACGCCAACAACGCCGAGGACGCGCTGATGCGACTGCAGACCCTGGCGTCCATGTCGGACGTGGAGATCCCCTTCGTGGCACTGCACGACCAGATCAACAGCGCGATCGACGTCATCGTGCAGCTGACCCGGTTCGCGGACGGCGCCCGCCGCATCACCGAGATCGCGCTGATGGACAGCCACGGCAGTGACCCGTACCGCCTGGTCACGGTCGCCCGCTTCAACGCACAGCCCATGACCTCCGACGGCCGTATCCACGGCGCCTTCGAGTACTTCCCGCTCCCGCGCCGCACCGCCGACCGCCTCTACATGGCGAGCCAGCCCCTCCCACAGGCGTTCGGCATCGCTCAGTCGGCGGACCAGCTAGCCACCCGAGAAGCCAGGTAGGACCGACCGATGGAACTGCACACGCTCATCACGCTCACCACCGGCGTCACTCTGCTGACCTGCGCCCTCGTGGTCGTCGGCCTGCACTCCTACGCCATGGGCAAGGCACAACGGCAGGCCCTGGTCGACCGCCTGTCCGCCACGGGCCAGATCCCGGCCGGCGGCCGGCGCCGCAACTTCCGCGGGATCGACCGCCGTCTGCGCCGCACCAAACTCGGCAAGAAACTGGAACTGCGCCTGGCGGCGACCGGCCTGGACATCACCCCCGGCGAGTTCTTCGTCTACATGCTCGCCACGGTCGCGGGCCTGTGGCTGATCGGCCAGGCGGCCCTGGCGCCGTTCTTCGGGCCGTTGGCGGGACTGCTCGGCATATGGGTGGCCTTTCAGTTCCTCAACTGGCAGCGCCAGAAGCGCATCGAGAAGTTCATCAACCAACTCCCGGAGCTGGCCCGGATTCTTGCCAATGCCACACAGGCGGGCCTCGCACTGCGTACGGCCGTCGGAATGGCGGCGGAGGAGCTGGAGGCCCCCGCAGGCGAGGAGCTCGCCAAGGTGTCCGCACAGTTGGCCGTGGGTGCGCCCCTGGACAACGCACTGGGGGAACTTGCGGGCCGCCTCCCGTCCCGTGAACTGGTCGTCCTGGTCACCACGCTGATGCTGTCGAACCGGGCGGGCGGACAGGTGGTGAGCGCCTTGCGGAACCTGACCGACACCTTGGAGGAGCGGAAGGAGACACGGCGCGAGGTGCGGACGCAGTTGTCGCAGGTGAACATGACGTCGTACGCGGTGCCGGTGCTGGGCGTGGGCGCCTTGTTCATGCTGAACGCCATCAATGACGGTTCGCTCGACCGAATGACCGGGTCACCGATCGGTCAGGCCTGCGTGATCATCGCCTTCAGCCTGTATGCCATCGGCTTCTTCCTCATCCGCCGTCTGTCGCGCATCGACGTCTGAACCACCGAGCCATAGGAGGAGAAGCGCCACATGGGACTTGTGCTGGCACTCGTCATGGGACTCAGCGTGTGGGGCGCCTTCGCCGGTATCCGCATGTACCGAGCGGAGGCGCAGCTCCCCGGCGACCTGGCGGTGGCTCTGGAGATCGGTGGATCCCGCACCAACGCCGTAGGGTCGCTCGTCGACCGGCTCGGCATGCGGTACGCGCCCTCCGTGCTGCGGTGGATGGGACCAAAACGGGTCGCGAAGTACCGGCGAAAGATCGACCTCGCGGGTAATCCCGGAGGCCTCACGATCGACCGGTACGCGGCCAGGCGCGCTGTGTACGGGGTGATCGGCTGCCTGGGCGGCCTCATCGCGCTGACCAAGGGCAGTCTCTTCGCCGCGCTCCTGATGTTCGCCTTCGCCGTCTTCTGGGCCGATGTCGGGATCTGGTCCGCGATCCGCATCCGCAAGGACGCGATCGAGCGGACGCTGCCGGACTTCCTGGACGTGCTCGCGGTCGTCGTCAGCGCAGGGCTGGGCTTCCGCCAAGCGCTCGATCGGGTGGCGTCCAAGTACGAGGGTCCTTGGGCCGACGAGCTCCGGATCACCCTGCGTCAGATGGATCTCGGTGTGAGCCGGCGCCAAGCCTTCGACGAACTGCGCCGGCGCAATGACTCGGAACAAGTGGCCATGTTCGTGACGGCGCTTCAACAGGGCGAGGAACTGGGCGCGCCGATCGTGGACACGCTCGTCGCGCTCGCGAAAGACATGCGTCGCACGGATGCGCAGAACGCCCGTCGCAAGGCCGCGCGCGCGGTACCCAAGGCAACCCTGATGATCACGACCTTCATGGTTCCGGCCACGATGATCCTCCTCGGCGCGGGGATGCTGCTCGGCTCAGGCACGGACTTCAGCTCCATCACAGGCGAGTAGGACGGGGGCGATGGCATGTCGACGACATCGGAACGCACCAAACTGCTGCGCCGCCGCCCGAAGACGCCGGAGATCACCACTCCACCGGCAGGCACGGTCCTCCCGGCCCACGTGAGGACGGGTGCGCCCGACATCCCAGTGACGTCCGCGACGCCCGCACTCCCGCCGGGCTGGGTCCGTGCGGACACCTCCGTGGCCACAGGGCTCGCCTCGGCGGCCGCCCGGCGGCCGGAGGCTGGAGGCGAGGTCAAAGTCGAGCGGACCGTACGGATCCGGGGGGAGAGAAGGGAAGGGGGCCATCGGTCCGAGGCGCCGGATCTCGAGCGGCCGACCCAGGCCGTGGCACCCGCGCAGACCGGTGATGCAGCGCCGGCTGGACGGACGACGACGGCGGGGCGCGGCGGCGACCCGGCCACGGGTCCCCAGGGCGAGGACGCCGCCGATGGCGCTCAACCTTCCCCATGGCCCGCAGCACTGACAGCGACACCGGACACCGCCACCATTCCCATCCAGATCAATGCTCTCCAGGCACTGTGCCGACAGGTTTTCGGCTTCCGCCTGGCGATGATCGCCCTGGCAGCACCCGCGGCCCTCGTCAACGCCAGTCCAGGGCTGGGCACCCGCCTGGTCGGCATCGCAGTGGTCGTCACCTTCATGGCCTCGTACGTCCTCTTCAGGGACTGGGAGCGCTTCGGGCCCTTACTCCTTCGCCATCCTTCCCTGCTGGCCCTCGACACCCTCTTCGGCTCCTTGCTGCTGATCTCCGCAGGTCCGGACACCACGTTGGCGTACGTCAGCGTGTGCACGCCTCTGCTCGCAGGCCTCGTCTACGGC
Source organism: Streptomyces sp. NPDC126510 (assembly GCF_040302345.1). Lineage (NCBI taxonomy): Bacteria > Bacillati > Actinomycetota > Actinomycetes > Kitasatosporales > Streptomycetaceae > Streptomyces > Streptomyces sp. NPDC126510. Next base: position 231,965 of record NZ_JBEORR010000003.1, read on the forward strand.
TGGCGCGGCGCAGCCGTCTTCGCGTCGCTGCAGTCACTGGTCCTCCTGCTGGTCCACGCGACATCGCCCGGTGTACACGCCGGCATCGCCGAGTCGTCCCTCCTGCCCGGCCTCTGCGTCATCGCCGGAGCCGTCGGCTCCAGCCTCCGCAACCTCATGCTCCGCTTCGGCGCGGCCACCCAGGCCCTCACCACCGTCCAGGCCCGTCTCGCCGTGACGGAAGCGGTCAGCGCCGAACGAGCCCGCCTCGCCCGCGAGATGCACGACTCGGTCGCGAAGACCCTGCACGGCGTGGCCCTGGCCGCCGACGGCCTGACCACCTCGGCGAACGCCGACCGCATGGACCCGGCCCTGGTGAGCTGGCAGGCCGCACTGGTCGCCCGTTCGGCCCGCCGGGCCGCCGCGGAATCCCGGGAGCTCCTGGCCGACCTGCGCCGCGAATCGGACCCGTCCCAGGCCACGGACGTCCTGGTCGAACTGGCAGCCCGTACCCGCGACTTCAGCACCCGCACCGGCCTCCCGGCGGTCTACCGCCCCACCGGCGCTCACGCCGTACCCCCCGTCCCCCCGGCCGTCGCCCGCCAACTTCTCACCATCGCCTCGGAAGCCATGGAGAACGCCCACCGCCACGCCCACCCCACCCGCGTCGACGTCAGCGCGGGCGTCCACGGCGACCTGCTCCGCATCAGCGTCTACGACGACGGCCGCGGCCTCCCGCCGGGCACCACCCTCGAACAACTCCGCCGAGCGGGCCACTTCGGCCTGGTCGGCATGGTCGAACGCGCCGCCTCGGTCGGTGCCCGCATCCGCATAGGCCGCGGCGGCCGCTCCCAGGGCACGGAGGTCCGCCTGGAACTCCCCCTGGCCGCCCTGACCACCCCCACCGCATGACCCCACGACCCGAGAGGAGGCCCCCGATGCCGGACCAGACGCCTCACCCCACCGGCGCCCCGCAGCCGCCACCGCACCACCCGTTCGCCGACCTTCCGCAACCGGCGCAGCCGGTCCGTCGCCTGCGGGTCGTCGTGGCGGACGACAACCCGGTCGTCCGGGCCGGCCTCACCGCCCTGCTCTCCGGCCGCCCGGACATCGAGGTCGTGGCGGAGGCCACCGACGGTCGCCAGGCCTACGACGCCGCCCAGCAGCACCGCCCCGACGTCGTCCTCCTGGACGTCCGCATGCCCGGCGTGGACGGCATCTCGGCCCTGCCCTACCTCGTACGGATCGCGCCGGTGGTGATGCTGACCTACAGCAGGGAGTCCGAGATCGTCCAGGAGGCCCTGCGCCGGGGAGCGGGCGGCTACCTGGTCCACGGCGAGTTCACGGCCGACCAGCTGGTCGACGCCGTACGGGACATCAAGGAGGGCCGGGCCCACTTCACGCCCACGGCGGCGGGCGCGTTGCTGGCCCAACTCCGCCGGGACCAGACGCCGGCCCCGCCCCTGCCGGAAGGTCTGGGTGGGTCATCGAGTGCGACTGCATACGGAATTCCCACTTCCGCAAAATCGCATAGTCAACCTCAGAACCCTGCACTGCCAGCGCATTTCATGCCCCCGTCAGCCCCGTCGGCACCCACTTCTTCAGAAAACCTTTCGCAAATGCAACCGCATGTGGGACAGTCTTCGTCTGAGTGGACGAGTGGCCGTCCGGCCGCTCCCGACAGGTCGCGGTTCCGACTGAGCACGAGGGAGGCGGAGATCATGGACCTCATCGCGTCCGGCATGAACAACCAGCAGATCGCCGCCACGTGCTTCATCAGCGAAAAGACCGTCAAGAACCACATCAACCGCATCTTCGCCAAGCTCCACAGCGTCAGCCGTGGCGAGGCCGTGGCCCAGTGGCTCGGTACGGCGCCGGACTCACGTCGGGGACTGGGGTGACCTCCGGTGACGCGATGGGAGAACACCCCGTTGGGCCCGAGCGATTGGGCCCGGAATTGGGCCCTGGGGCCCTCTGGCGAACAGGGCGTCCCGCCGTACGTTCCTCGTGTCGAAAACGACACAGCCGAACCCGGAGGGGAACACCATGAGCGACCTGATGCTGAAGACCGCCGTCGCGACCAAGGTTCGTGTGAACGGCTGGAAGAACACGACGGTCGAGGCGATTCAGCGCCGCGCCGACGACAAGGGGCAGACGGCGGTCGAGTACCTCGGCATCATCGCGGTGGTCGTCGCGATCGTGGTTCTGATCGCCTCGACGAACATCGGTCAGACGATCGTCAACAAGCTGACCACGCAGATCAACAAGGTCGCTCCTTGATCCGACCGCGCCGGTACAGCGACGCAGGGCAGGCATTCCCCATCTACATCACTGTGGTGGGGAGCCTGCTCTTCCTCGCGTTCGCGTACTTTGCGGTCGGCCAGGCCGCGGTCAATCGGAACGGCGCCCAGACGGCCGCGGACGCGGCAGCTCTTGCTGCGGCGCAGGACAGGCGGGACCTACTCGCCGGTGCGTGGCTGAACGACGTACTCGATCCGGCGAAGTGGGGGGACATCTTCAACGGCGACGCCGAAGCAACCGGAGACTCGTGCAGGCGGGCACATCAGCTCGCCCAGTCGAACGACGCCCGAGTGCTCGGCTGCGCACCGGATGGCCTTCTCGGGTTCAGGGTCGAGGTCGAGACCAACAAGCCCGTCGGCGAGTCGGTCATCCCCGGCACAGCAGACCAACGATCGAGTGCGTCCGCCACCGCCGTGATCGAGAAGCGCTGTACGTTCGACCCGCTTGCTGAAGATGCGCCCGAGAACGAGCTGCCCCGGCTTTTCTGCGAAGACGGGAAGAACTGGGATCTGAAGCCGGGTGATCCTCCTGAGAATCTCCCGAAACCCGAGGACCTCTTCGACGTCCATCTGGCCGACTGACAGCGAACGACGAGTTGAAGGAAGCAGAGTAATGAGCATTCGGTTCACTACGAAGGTCCGCAGGGGGGCGGTCGCCTTGACCGTCGCGGCCGGAATGGCTGTGGCCGGCTGTGGAGGCGGTGGGGGCGATGACGAGAAGCCGAAGCCCTCGGCGTCCAGCTCCAAAGCCAGTGGATCCAAGCCGAGTGCTCAGGAGGGGCAGGACAGTAAGCCCTTGGCCGAAGTAAAGGGACCGAGCGGCCTCCTCCTCCAGATCAACTCCGTTGAGCGTGATTCCGGTGGGTTCGTCACTGTGAACGGCAACTTGAAGAACGACGGCTCCGAGATCGTCACGATCCCGGCCGAGCTGAGTGGCAACGAAACCGAGATCATCAACAATGGCAGGTCGTTCGGTGGCGCCACGCTCGTCGACTCGAAGGGTAAAAAGCGGTACTACGTGCTGCGTGACACAGATGGGCGCCCTTTGACGACCACCGGCTTCTCCGCATTGAAGGCCGGGGAGTCCATGGCCGTGTTCCTGCAGTTCCCCGCGCCTCCGGCGAGCACGACCGAAGTCACCTTCCAACTGCCGCTGTTCCCTAGCGCGCTCGTCAAGATCTCTGGGTGAGGCGAGCTGTGACCATTACACCAACCTCGGGCCGCCTGACAGCGCAGCGCCTTTCCTTGATCGTTACTGTCGCTGCCCTCGTGGTCACCACCCACCTCAACGCTGCGGTGAGCGCCCACGCCGACGACGGCCCCAGTGTGCCCCCAGGAACCGAACCCTCCGCCGAAGCGCCCGTCAAGGTCGACTCGAACGACCCGGACCTGAAGCTCCCCGAGGGCGCCACTCTGGCCACTGCCAAAGTCCTCGACATCAAACAGGTTGTAGAAGACCAAAGCGGGGACGAACGCCGGGAAGACACCAACGCCGACGTCAAGTTCGCCCTCCAGGCCGAGGTCCTCTTCGGCAAGGACAGCGCGAAACTCAGCGGCGAGGCAAAGGCCCGTATCTCCGCGATCGCCGCGGAGATCAAGAAGCAGAACGCGACGAAGATCCGCGTCTTCGGCTTCACGGACAACCTCGGCTCCTCCGCCCACGGCGACGTCCTCTCCAAGAGGCGCGCCGACGCCGTACAGAACGTCCTCGACCAGGAACTGACCGACTCCGACGTCACGTACGAGGTCCGCGGCTACGGCGAGCAGTACCCCATCGCCGACAACTCCTCGGAGACCGGCCGCAAGAAGAACCGCCGCGTCGAGGTCTCCTTTCCGCGCACCGAGAGTTGAGTCACCGCAAATGGGCCCAGGGTTGGGGCCACGGGCCCATGTGAGAGTGATCGACGTTCCTTAGCCTCGGCTCGGTATCCGTCCTGAACGGCCGTTTATCGAGCTGAGCTGAGGTCGCGCATGTCTCCTGCCGGTGACCGGATACCCCCGCACGGGACGGGGGGTGCACAGAACAGCCCGTCCTGGGTTCGGCGTTCGCCGTTGCCGAGGGAGCTGGGCTGGGCGCAGGTACTGCTGTGGGTGCAGTTCGCGCTGACGGCGCTGTACGTGATCACCGTGCTGTCGGTGGTGACGTACTACTCCGGGGAGATCTTCGGAATCCTGGTGTACGACTCGCTGCCCAGCGTGGCCGGGATCTACCTGGCCCGGCGCCTGTGGCGGGGCGGGGTGTGGACGAGCCGCGCACTGATCGCCGTACAGGCCTGGATCGTGTGGCTGTCGTTCGGCACGCTGTTGCACGGTGATCTGCGGGGCATCACGCAGGCGGCGATGCCGGTGGCCGTCATCGTGCTGTTGCGCCGGGCCCGGTCGCGTGAGTGGTTCGAGAGCGCTCCCCAGGACAGGGAGGAGCGGCGGCCGTTCAGCCTGGAAAGAATGATCCGCTGGCGACGGGACGAGGGCCAGACCGCGGTGGAGTACGCGGGGCTCATCGCGGTGGTCGCGGCCATCATCGTCGCGCTCTCCGTGGGCGGCCTCGGCGGGCGTATCGCCGACGGCATCCAGTCGGCGGTCTGCTCGGTGACGGGCACGTCCTGCCCCGCTCCGCAGGGCGACGGTACGGAGACGGGGGCGGCCGGGGACAACGACGCCGCCCACCAGGGCGATGCGGACGCCGGCGCCGACGGCGGCAACGGCGCGGGCCCGGACGGCGGCGCGGGCGCGAGCGGCGATGCGGGCGCTCAGGGCGACTCGGGACCCCAAGGCGGGTCGGGCACCCAGGGCAGTGCGGGCGGCCAGGGAGGCACGGAAGTCGGCGGAGACACCGAAGCCGGCGGCGGCACGGTAACCGACGGCGGCACGGAATCCCGCGACGGCACGGGCCTCGGTGACACGGGCGGCAGCGACATCCCCGCGTCGGCCCAGATCATCACCTACGAGGGCGCGGGCCCGAACGACACGATCCCGCTCGCTCCGGGCCCGTTCGAGGACAAGTCCCTCTGGGATGACGTACATGACCAGGAACGCCACGACAGGACGTTCATGGACCATGTCCGGGGCTTCTTCGTAGCGCCCACCAAAAGCTTCCTGGCCGACACCATGGACGTCGTCAGCGACCCGGTCGGCTCGGTCAAGGACACCTGGAACGGCTTGAAGGGCTACACCACCGACTGGTGGGGCGACAAGTCCGACGAGCTGGGCGAGAAGTGGGACAAGGGGGAGTACGTCTCCTCCGTATGGGGCTGGGTCAATTCGCCCGAGGATTTCGTCTCCGACCTGGCGACCGACACGCTGGTCGACAAGGAGAACTGGGAGAAGGGCAACTACGGTGCCTCCATCGGCAACACCGTGGTCAACGTCGTCGGCATCCTCAGCCCGAAGACCATCACGAAGTTCACCAAGTTCAAGAAGCTGGCCGAGGTCGGTGAAGCCCTCGACAAGGCGTCCGACGCGGCGGAGAAGGCGCGCAAGGCCGCCGAGGCGGGCGATGCCGAGGGCGCTCGGAAGGCGGCGAAGGATGCCGACGAGGCGGCGGACGCGGCCGAGAAGCAGGCCCGCGACTCCGGTTGCACCATCGCAGCGCCGGCCCGCCGGATCCCATACGGCGGCAACCCACCCGGGTTCATCACCAGCCTCCTCACCGGCTCCTCCGGCACAGGCACCACGATCCTGGCCGCCGGCCCGTCCGACTCCCCGTACGTCATCCTCGCGGAGGGCGGCTGCGACGAGGAGGCCAAGGAACAGGCGAAGGAGGCCCGCGAGCAAGCGGACGAGGCGGACAAGGCCGCTGACGAGGTTGAGAACAAGAACACCAGCAATAAGCCGACCACCGAGTGGCAGGCCACAGACGATGTTCCCGGTCCGGCGGCTGGGAAGAAGCTGAGGTTCCCCAACAAGCGGCACACCGTGGGCGGAGCGGGCAGCGGTCAGGTCAAGGAACGCAACACGGTCATCCTCCGAGGTAACGAGGATCTGGTCCGCGCGGACATCGAGGCAATAGCGAAGGGGCGTGCCAAGCTGCTGCCGGACAAGAACACGTACGAGATCAACGGACGGACGTATCGAGTGGAGGACACCGGAACCGTCTTTCCGGTCTCCGGCCCTGGCTTGGTCGACATGGACCGCATTGAATACGCTGCTCTGAAGGAGATCGTGCGGAACAAAGGTGATCTCAGTAAGTCACAGCAACTGCAGCGCGATCCGAAGTTCGTCAACAATCCGGACAAGATCGCGAAGGCCAAGCAGGTATATGACGGGACGTACAAGTGATCGCGAATCTTTTCACCGTCGCGGAGACAGATGCGTCGCGGCTCCGCGGGGCGCTGGCTCAGTTGCTGGCCGTGACGCACGAAGCGGTCGACGTCGCCGACACGGACGGAGACCAGGAAGCGCGTCGCTGGGACTCACCTGTTCTGTGCACGTACCGCGTGCTGCCGCCCGGTGACCTGGCGCAGGAGCTCGACATCTACGTCGAGGACGAGACGGCCGGAGCTCTTGGTGAGGCGGACTTGGCGCAAGGGCTCGCGATCCGTACGACGACCTCGGTCCTCTACCCCTCGATGGACATCGACCTGGGCTCCGCATACTGGGTCGCGGTGCCGGATGGACGCGTCGTGAGATGCCGACTGGAGGCGATCGACTCCGACGAGGACACGAGATACCGGGTCGACGCGGTGGAGGAGAAGGTGGCCGATCTCCCTGGTGCGAAGGTGGAGTGGCTCCCCGAAGCTCTCGAACACGAGCCCATCAGGACGCCTCTCACCGATGCCTTCCTGGCCACGTATCCGACGGACACGGCGGGGAGCGTCGAAGGACGTGTCCACTACAGCCTGCACGTGTGGGAGAGGCTGGTGCGCCGATTGGAGTCCGACTGGAGCCCTTCTGGCCGGTACCGGGAAGACCTCTTCCGACGTGATCTGGAGGCCCGGGACACTTTGGCGCGTCTCGTGCACGAGGTCGACGACGTATACGCCGACAACCTGCGATCCGCTGTGACGCGATTGGACGGCATCTTCCGTGCATGCACCGAGCCCGGGAACGACGAGGAGGCCGAGCGCTGGTGGTGGTGTCGGCGTCCAAGGCATGTTCCATGGTGAGCCCACGACGACGAGAAGGAGCGCGGCACGCCCTTGGAGGGCTCGGCCGACGGACGCTGGATGATGGCGGTCGACCTTCTGGACCTGCAATTGGGGCGGGACCACGAGGCGCTGGTGTGTCTCTTCAACTTCGGCGGGACAGGGGTGTGGAGCGTTCCCTCATGTGTACAGCCCAGCGGAATGGCCGCAGGGCGGCGAGGTCCACCTAGACGGCGCCGTGTACCGCCCTGTGATTCTCACAGCGCGGATGCTCGCTCCTCCGGACCAGGCACCCTGGTCCCGCGTCTGGAATGCGATGCGGGACCTCGCAGACGAGCACGGGGACGACAACGTACGTCTGGTCGTCTGGTTCGGTTGACGACGGCTCAGGCGTCCAGGGATGGAATGACAGTAGGCCGAGACGAAGACGAGAAGGACGGTGACGGCTCGGAAGCCGTCACCGCGTGACGCACGACCGGTGCCCCCAGGTCTCCCTTCAGCCGCCGAACCAGACGACGAGGCGGACGTTGTCCTCACCATGGAGTTCCGCCAGCGTGCCCATCACATTCCACACAGGTTGCCACGGTCCGTCGGCCGGTATCAGGTCGCGGTAGGCAGGGGAGACAGGTCGGTACACCTCGTTGCCGAGGGGAAGCTCTCTGCCGGCGGGCCACCGGGAGGGAGCGATGTTGACTTCTCCGAACGTGGCGCCGGCCGAGTCGTACAGCTCATCCGGGAGCACGGTCAGTCCCTCGGGCACGAGGGATCCCTCATCGGCACGGGACCAGCGGCGGACCCAGTACCGAGAAGGGCCGTCGGTGCAGGGGGCGTTCCAGTCGACAGTCGACAGTTCACGCCCGGAGAACCACGAATGACTGTGACCCTTGATTTCGTCCACATCTTTCCGTGCCCTGTCCGAGACATCCACAGGCACTCCGCGGTCAGGAAAGAGAGCTTTGACAGGCTCCACACTCCGGACGTCGAAGAGTGCTGACAACGACATGTAATCCCGGGCCCAATAAAGGTGCCGTAGTTCGGAGAAGGCCTCCCATGGAACGTCTCCAGCGCTGTAGCGCCTGGGCTCATGCCTGCACTCCAGCCATCCATACAAGTCGGTACTCATAGAAGCGACTCCATCCCATGCGACCGCTGGGTGCGCCTTTGATCGGCCGGCTATGAGCCCCGGAACCCGGTCGCTTCGCCGAATGGACGGTGGAGTCGGCCGAGCCCCTGACAGCACCACCCGAGCCCTTCGAACGAGGCCACTCACCTCACTCCACCGGCCCGACGACCTCCACCCGCGTTCCTTCCCGCACCCCCCACTCACCCATCACCCCGGCCCCGGCCTCCACCACATGCCGGGCCCGCAACCGAGGCATCCCCAGCAGCCCCGGCCGCATGGTCCGCACGGCGATGACGCGAAGACGCCGATCGAGATAGGCGACATCGATGGGCATGCGCATACGAAAGGTGTGCACGCTGTTGGCGGGGGAGAGCAGGATCGCCCCGTCGATGGAGTCCCGCCCCAACAGCCCCTTCGTGCGGGCCCGGTAGGAGCCGGCGATCTCCAGCGGCACCCTGAGCGACGGCTCCCCGTCACCCCCGTGCACGACCAGCTCCCCACGCCCGTCCCGCCAACGCCGCCCCATCCGGACCCCCTCCGACCGTGCCACCACCTGCTGGCAGCTCCGCGCCGAACGTATCCGTACCGACCGCCCCTCACATGGGCCCAAGGACCCATGCCCTTTGCTGATTCCTGACTGAAACGCCCCGAGCAGCACGGCTGTTGGTGCCTCCTCTGGGCACGTTATGCAACCGTTACGACGTGAAAGTGACGACGAATAACCAATTCCTCCCCATACGCCCCGTGAGTTGACAACCTTCACCCTGGTGCGGCCGCACCCCGCTGTATAGCTTTGGTTCGCTCAAGAGAAGCCCTCGCCACCTCCCGGGAGCCGACCGTGACCCGCCGCCCCACCCTCCTCGCAGCGCTCACGCTGACCGCCGCAGCGGCCCTGACGCTGTCCGCGTGCGGGAGCGATGACAGCTCCAAGGGCAAGGACAACGACAAGATCGCGGGAGCGGACACCGGGGACAAGGCGTCGCCCTCTCCCTCTCCGAGCGCTGCGGGCTCCGCTGGCCGGCCGAACATCGAACTGCCCTCGGACCTCTCCTACACCTTCGACTGGCCCAAGACAGGGGACAAGGAGAAGGACGCGATCCTGGCCGACAGCGAACAGTCCATCAAGGCAGTGGACCTGGCGATCGTCAACCAGAACGCTCTCGACAAGGCATACATGTACTACTACGAGGGCGAGGCAGCCGCAGGTACGCAGACGTTCATTCAGGCATATGTCAAGGCCAAAGCGCGTGTCACGGGCGCGTATCGCTTCTACGACCCCGTGGTCAATGTCAAGGGTGAAGGCAGTGGGTCGCTCGTGTACTGCGAAGACCAGAGCAAGGCCTACGACATGTACCTGAAGAACAAGAAGATCAACAAAACGCCTACATCCAAGAACAGCTACGTGCTCTACAACACCCTGCTGCAGAAGAACGACAAGGGTGTGTGGGTCATCGAGAAGATCCTTTCCCAGAGGGGGAGCGACAGGTGCCAGCCCTGAGACCAGCTTTCCGGGCTTTGATCGTGCCCCTGGCGATCGGTTCGATGCTGTTGTGCGGAGCCCCCGCCCAGGCGGACAACGTCATTGGCGGCGGATCGCAGATGCCTCCTCCGAAGAAGGACGCCCACGGTGGCTCGGACGGCGACGGCACTCTGTCGTCGACCGCAGGAGTCGTCGTCTTCGACCGTTCCCGCAACGGCTCGGGCCAGGCGGCAGGTCCGGTGACGTCTTCGACGACCTGGACCCCGCCGGCTTGCTACTACGCTCCGAAGTACACCCCGGATCAGCTGAAGAAGTACCTCGAGCCGATCTGGGAGGCCGGTTCGACGGGCTATGAGTGGGACGCCAAGCAGCGCGACCGCTACGTCAATGGGCATCCCTACAAGGACTTCAACAAGGACAAGACCGGCAAGGGCTACTGGTGGGACTTCTACGTCACGCCCGGCCGGGAGGGGGACCCGGGGGCGCTTGACTGTGACAAGCCCATCTTCTGGGTGGACGAGAACGACGATCCGCCGGCCGACATCCCGCAGGCCATCACTACCGAGGTCCTCGCGCAGCTTGCCTACGCCGAAGTGCGCGTCCCTGCCACGAAGATGAATCTCGCCCCGCAGGCGAACACAAAGGTGAATCTACCTACGTGGGCGTGGCTGGACGCGGCGGAGTTCAAGCCCGTGTCGGTGACGGCCTCCGTTCCACTCCTCGGCATCCAGGCGACCACAACGGCCGAACCCGTATCGGTGAAGATCGAGCCTGGCACCACGGACGCCGAGACTTACCCCGCCTCGGGCGTGTGTCAGATCCAGAACGGACGAATCGGTGAGCCGTACGCCAAGGGCAAAGCCAATGAGAACCCGTCCTGCGGCGTGAAGTATCTACGGTCGTCGGGCGATGGGTCGTACCAGCTCAGGGCGACGGTCACCTGGAAGATCCACTGGACCGGTACAGGCGTCGCCGGCGAACAGCGGCTGCCGGACGGTTCTTTCGGCGGGGAGCAGAACGTCGTCGTCCAGGAGATCCAATCCGTCAACCGCTGAGCCGAGTCACAGCTCCGGCCCGCGAGCGGCCACCCGTGTGGGTGGCCGCTCCGTCCGCATGTAAGCGGAACGGATAGAGTCACTTACTCGAAGAAGCGGCAAGGAGCGTGGAGAGGGAGCGGCTGCATGGCGGAGCGGCTGGCCGTCGACGACGATGAGCTCGCGCACTTCATGAGGTTGTTGAAGAAGTCGGGCAGCTCCTTGAAGGGGCTGCACAAGGCGCTGAGCGACGCTTCAGTGACCGGACTGGGTACGGACGACCTTGATGCTGCGTGCGAGAGCTTCCAGGAGGACTGGAAGTACGGCACCGAGCAGATCGGTGAGCAGACCGAGGACCTCGCGAAGATCATCGGGCAGAGCAAGGACAGCTACAACGAGGTGGACAAGGCGCTGGAAGAGGCGCTGAAGAAGGCCCGGAACGGCAAGGCGGGGTCGGCGGGTTCCACGTGACTGACACCTCTGGCTCCGGCCGTCCGGGCACTGCTGCCGATCCGGTACACCACGGATCTCGACAAGCCGCAAGGACTCCAGTCCGGCCGCCACGTCGCGAATCCCGACTACGCGCACTTGGGCTTCAATCCCACGCCGGGCAACCCGGACACCGTCCGTGATCTGCGCAAGAAACTTGTGAACTGCGCCAAGGTCCTGGAGGAAAGCCACGACCTGGTCACCAAGTTGATGGACGGCAGTTATTGGAAGGGTGACGCCGCTGTCGCCTTTCGCGAGGAGCTGGACGGCGGGACGCTGCCTCTGAACCTCAAGAACGCCGCGCACTCGATCCGCAAGGCCTCCAGGCAATTGGATCGCTGGGAGGGAGAACTCGAGGACTTCCAGCGTCGCGCCCAACGCCTGGAAAAGGACGCAAAGGACGCCCAGGCAGTTCTGGACGCGGCGAAGGGCCGTGCGAGCAAGGCGGGGAAGGCGCCCGACCTGGACGAGAAGGGCGCCCGCCACGATGACGCTCAGAAGGCGCTCACCCACGCGAATACCGCGGTGGAGGAGGCCCAGGCCGACCTCGACAAGATCATCGGTCAGGCGAAGAAGCTCGCCGAGGAGCACGAGCAAAGGGCCCGGTACCGCGCCGGAAAGATCGGCGACGCCACGACGAAACTGGCTCCGCACGAACCTGGTGCGTGGGACAAGTTCACGGATTGGCTGGGCGACAATCTGCCGGACATTCTCAGTGCATGCGCGGCGATACTTGGCGTGATCGCACTTCTGGGGCTGACGGCCATCGCGCCGTGGGCGCTCTTTTTGGCGGCTGGTCTGTTGAGTGCTACTGCCCTTGGGCTGCGACTGAGCGACCCCGAGGTTCGGGCGTCTCTGGGGGACGGCTTCGGCAAGGGCGAGCTGGATATCGATTTCTGGAGCAACGCTCTCGGAGTTGCTGGGGATTTCCTGGGGATGGTCCCGGCACTCGGAGTAGTGCTCAAGGGAGCTTTCAAGGCGCCTCAGCTCATGCGCGCCGGCGGAGAGGCGCTGACTCTGTCCCAGAAGATCGCGACTGTTGGTACTTCGATCAAAACCGAGGCAACCGCTGCCGAAGGAGCTCTGAGCATGCTGGCCCATCCAAAGGTTTTCGGTGGACGGTTGGCGCCGCTCGTGGAGAAGATCGACGGTCCGGCGACCATCATGGGTGCCGGGGACCGCTCTTTATGGTGTTGCGGGCACCGTTGTGGAAAGCCTAGACACCGATTCCGCCAAAGCGGTCACCAGTGGCCTCGATGGCCCTCGCACCCTCGGAATGGATCTTCCGGCAGCGGTTGGCGCACTTCACTTCCTTATGTTTGGCGCTAGGGCGGCCTCGTGAACTCCACGCCGTACATGATCGATGACTCGGCGCGAAGCCGGGACGCGGAGGTCTGGTTCGCGCTGCCTCCGGGATTCCTCGCACTTCCGCTCTTGGACCTGGCAGAGGCGGCGAGCGGCCCGGCTGAGGGGGCCCGCCCTGGAAATGTGTTGCTCCCACTGTTGGAAGGGATCTCCGATCCCGAAGATCGGCAAGAGATTCTGCTTGATTTCGCTCCTGTCCAGCAGATGGCCAAGGCGTTTTTGGAATCCGGAGCCATCCACTGCTCCCTTGGTCTGCACGTGGACGACGAAGGCGACGGTGGTCTACTGCTTTCCTTGTTCACGGTGACGTGGCGGGCGACCAACTGGGCTCCGCGGAATGTCATTGCGACCCGTGCAGCCGCGGGCAATGAGCGTGCCGAGCGCATCGAGAGCCTCGCTCTTTCCTGCGGACCGGCGTCTCTCGTACAGGAGCGCCTGACCGCACCGTCGGAGTCAGGGCTTGTTGGGCGAGACCTGATCCAGATCACGGCATACGTTCCGTGTCCCGACGCCGCGCGCGTGACGGCGCTCACCCTGGCTACTGCTGCAGTCGGACGCGCGCAGCACTACTGTGCCCTGCTTCGGGACATCGCACAGACTGTGACTTTCGACAACCCACTCCCTGATGTGTCCGACGAGGATTGACGATGGCCAATATGTCCTACATCACAGCTTGGGATGCCCCGGCCACGCGTCGGGCCTGGATGAAGCTCGTTGTCTGTGCGGTCCTTGGTCAAGTCCTGTGGCCAACTGCCTGGGTGGGCCTGCTGGCTTGGTATGTCAGTTCGCCGACCTGGACCCTGTGGCTGTTCTTCGCGCCGATGCTCTACGCGTTTTACCGGACTTGCCTGCAGCCGGCCTACATTCTTTGGGCCCTCCGCGCGCGTCGTCTGCTCCGGGTATATCCGTGGCAGATTCACATGAACCCGGAAAGCGGCATTGGGAAGATACCGGATGCCGGGCCGGCTGACGTCTGGCTGAAGTTCCCCGATCCCGATCGCCCCAACGAGACGGTTGGCATGGTGATGCGCTCCCATCTCAGGGCGGTGTTCTGGGCCAGGCGCCTTGGGCCAGGAGTGAAGCCGGCAAAGGCAGCACAGGTCGAAGAGATCTGGTTCGCCGGGGACCCCCGTTTTGCCGGCGTCATTGCTGCCCCAGGCCCTCGACGCCTCTATGTCATCTGCCAGCGCTTGAGCTACAGAGGAATTGCTCCCGGCGTAGAGGGTGCGAGCTTGCAAGCCGTCGAGCACGCTCGTCGCGCAGGTGTCCGGGTGGAGGGCCCATCCTCGACCGCACCAGGCGCCGTGGAGGCCTGATCTCTTTTCCGTTTTTGCGTGCTCTGCTTCAGAGGAGCCGAAACGGTGTTGTTCGGCGTCTTCCCCGGTGGGTAAGAACTGCGCCATGCCCCCTCTGCGCGCAGCCTCCGCCCCCAGTTGGCCCTCGAGAGGCTTCAGGCCGTTTGTGGTGGTTGCTGAGAGGGCCGGGCTCGAAGAGCTCTGGTTTATGCAAAGACGGCTTCAGCGAAGGCGGGATCTCCACAGCCGCAGCCGCTCTCGCGTGGACCGAGCGCGTGCGGGTCGGGGTCGGGTTGTTGCCTGTGCCCTTGCGGAACGTTGCCATCATCGCCATGGAGGCCGCCTCCCTGCACCGAATGTTCCCCGGGCGGGCGATCCTCGGTGTGGGCAAGGCGTTCAGGACTGGATGGGGCAGGTCGGCGCCGGCTGAACTCGTCGCCGAAAGACTCGCATCCGTGCCGGACCTCGTGGGCGCAGGGGATGCCAAGGCCGTGGCCGAGGCCGTCGGGCGGCTGGTCGAGGCCGGCGCCGACAGCGTCGTACTCCAGCCGACCGCGGACGAGCCCGACCCGGAGGGGTTCGTGCGGTTCACGGCCGAAGAAGTGTGTCCCCTCGCCCTCTGAGGACCCGGGCAAAGTCCCAAGCGTGAGCCGAGCCAGGCCCAAGCCCGTGCCCAGCCCAAGCCCAGACCCGTGCCCAGCCCAAGCCCAGACCCGTGCCCAGCCCAAGCCCAGACCCGTGCCCGCTGTCAGTGGTAGCTGCCACACTCCGCGCATGAGCGATGACCACGTGGACGTACGGCTGCGCGACGTTGGGGAAGCCGACCTGGAGTTCCTGCTCGCGTACGAGCACGATCCGGAAGCCGTCCGGCGGTCCCGATTCACGCCTCGGCCACGCGAAGCGTTCCTGCGGCACTGGAAGACCAACGTTCTCGGGGACGACACCGTCTTCGTCCAGGCCGTGACCGTCGACGGTGAGGTCGCCGGCAGCGTCGTCGCCTGGTGGGACGGGGACCGCCGCTTCCTCGGGTACTGGCTCGGAAAGCCCTACTGGGGGCGCGGTATCGGCAGCCGCGCCTTGGCCCTCTTTCTCCAGCGGGAGCAGAACCGGCCTCTCTACGCCGACCCCGCCCTCGCGAACACCGGCTCCGTACGCCTCCTCGAGAAGCACGGATTCCGCCGGACCGGCACCGTACGGCACGGCGAGAACGAGCACGTCGTGCTCGTCCTGGACCAGCGGGAACCGCACGGATCGCGCTCATCGCGCCCACCGCGCCCTTCACACCCGGCCATCTTCGAAGAGCTGCTCGCTGAAGGCGCCTCCGTGCCGACAGAAGGCTGGGACTTCTCGTGGTTCGAGGGGCGGGCGACGGAAGCGCGTCCCTCCTGGGGGTACGCCGTGTCGATGGCCGGGCGGCTGGGCCGGGCGAGTGCGGCGCTCGATGTGCAGACCGGGGGAGGAGAAGTGCTGGACTTCGCCCTCGCCAGGGTCGCCTATGACGCCACCGTCAGGAATGCCCCCGACGCCGGCACCGCAGCCCTCAAGCCACCCCTCCTCACCATCGCCACCGAAGGCTGACCTCTCAACGTCGCCAAGGCCACCGCCCTGCTCCGTCCGCGCGGCGTCGGCGTCGTCGCCGCTGCCGACGACGCCCCCCTGCCCTTCGCCGACGGCGCCTTCGACCTGGTCGTCAGCCGCCATCCCGTCCGCCCCCACTGGGACGAGATCGCTCGCGTCCTCCGGCCCGGCGGGACGTACTTCGCGCAGCACGTCGGCCCGAGCAGCGTCTTCGAACTCGTCGAGTACTTCCTCGGGCCCCAGTCGGACGATGTGCGAGGCGCCCGCCATCCCGACCGTGAGCGGGCCGCCGCCGAGGCCGCCGGGCTCGATGTCGTCGGTCTGCGGGCGGAGCGGCTGCGTATGGAGTTCCACGACATCGGCGCGGTCGTGCACTTCCTGCGCAAGGTGGTCTGGATGGTCCCCGGCTTCACCGTCGAGGCGTACGAGCCGCAACTGCGGGAACTGCACGAGCGCATCCAGGCCGAGGGGCCCTTCGTCGCCCACAGCGCCCGCCACCTCTTCGACGCACGCAAGACCGGCTGACGCCCACCGAGTCGGTCATCACGCGTGCGGACCCACCGTCACCTCTCCCACCACCAGCTCCGGCGTCGCCTCCAGCACCTCGCCCACCCGCTCCACCTGCTCGTCCAGCTCCCGTCGCTGCCGTGCCGTCAGCCGTACGAGCGGCTCGACCGTGACGGTCGTACGCCGGCCCTTGCGCCGCTGGTGCCACACCCCCGCCACCACACCGTCGACGAGCAGCACCGGGTAGTTGCCGGCCTGTCCGCCGCCGAGAGCGCGCTGGTAGGCCTTCCCGGGGAACAGCCGCTCGCGGGGCTGACCGGCGATGACATATGCGTCGAAGTAAGGAAGCAGGCGCACACCCCGCGCCGGTCCGTCCGGCACGACCGGCCCCTCCGGTACGTCACGGACATCGGTGTCGCCCGCCGCCACCCACGCCGGCGTCCCCTCGAAGTCGACCGTCTCGATACGTCCACTGGCGGCCAGCTCGCCGAACAGCGCCGTCGCCCAGCCGGGCGGCGCCGCCAGCCAGCGTGCGAAGTGCTGCGGGGTCGCCGGACCGTACGCGTACAGGTAGCGATGGACGAAAGCGGCCAGAGCCTCCCCAGCCCCCGAGCCACTCCCCATATCCAAGCCGTTCCCAGCCCCGGCGCCATCCCCAACCCCCGCGCTATTGCCAGTCCCCGAGCCACTCCCGGTCCCCGAGCCACTCCCGGTCCCCGAGCCACTCCCGGTCCCCGAGCCGCTCCCGGCCCCTCTCTCCGCCCCGGCCCCGACCCCCACCCCCGAATCCGGCCGCGGCGGTCGCGTGTACGTCGCCTTGCGGCCGCGGTTCGGGCCGAAGCACAGCGTGCCCGCCCAGCCGGCCCGGTGCATCACCTGACGCCAGCGCGGCCACAGGTCCTGGAACGCCGGCATCACACGGTCACCGGCCCAGGGGCCCGTGCGGGCGACGACCTCCTCGGACAGCTCGTCAACGGTCAGGTTCCTGCCGTCGAGCGCGTCACCGATCGCCGCCACGACCTGGCCCGCCTGCTCCTCGGTGAGCCGTACATCGGGCGGGAACGGGCTCGGTCCGGCCGGGACGGCGGTCAGCGCCGCCGAGAAGAGAGGGAGTTCACGGGCCGGGAGAAGGTGGACCGTGCCGCGTGGGCCGTACGTCTTGATCAGGGACCGGTCGTCCCAGAGCGCGGCCCGTACGTCCGCCCGTGTCGCCGCGTCCGTCCGCATCCCCACCGACAGCTCGGCCGCGGAGAGCACCTGCGCGTGCGCCCCCAGCATCGCGCCCACCACCTCGGCGACCGGCGTCCCGGTCGCGGCCGGCCAGGTCAGGAACTGCCGCCGCGCCCGGCGCGCGCTCGCCGCGTCCCACGTGATCCTCACGGTCGTCGTCATGAAATGACGTTAGAAGCCGATGAGGACAGATTCCGTCCTATATGAGCGGCGGCGTCACTCCTCCCGCTCACCGCACTTGCGCATCATCCGACGACGGTTTTCACATCGTTATCGCCCACGGCTCGCCTCCGCGCGGCCGCTCACGTAGATTCGGACGAGGCAATTCGCGTGAGCAAAGCTGCGCGGGCGGTACCGCGCAGTGGAGGGGGCTGCGCGGTGCCAGGGCTCACCCGCCGAGCCACGGAGCCGACATCCCGCCGGCAAAGCATCGACAGGCGGGCGGCGTGCAGGCGTTCCCCGGCCGCTCCCGGGTCAAGCGGGCGTTCACATGTGCGTCACCCGTCGGGGGGATGTCGGGACAAGTCACCCGAGCGGGGCCCAAGGTGCGGCAAATCCTACGGTTCCCGGCCACGGAACGTCTGATTCCCCTGCTTATGCGCCGAGTTTCGGCCAGGGGCGGGCCCTGAACGAAGGCCTCCGCACGCGTCGCCGTGTCGCCGGTCGGCTCCGGAGAGTAGTTGTGGCACGCCGATGCACCCAGCAGCACTCACGAAGGGTTATGGTGGAAACCCCCCCTCGGGCCGGTCCGTCTCCCCCCCACGGACCGGCCCGTTTTTCTTTGCCCGCAGGGCGGCTGGAACCATCGGCCGGAACCGCTCGTTCCGCCCCCGTTGGCGGCCCATGGCCCCGGCGAGGGTAGGCTTCGCCTCCGGGGACCGCCATACGGGCAGGGACCGCCCGCGGCCACGACCGGGCCGCACGCCGCGGCCTGTCCGATCCGTACGGAGGGGCTGACAATCACGTGAACCTGCGCGACAAGCTGCGTGGCCTGCTGGTCAGGCTGTACGCACGCCGGGTGGAAGGTCACCTGGACCACGCTCAGGTGCCCAAGCACATCGGCGTCATCATGGACGGCAACCGGCGCTGGGCGAAGGCCGCCGGTTCCAGCACCGTCGACGGCCACCGGGCCGGGGCCGGGAAGATCGAGGAGTTCCTCGGCTGGTGCAGTGAGACGGACGTCGAGGTCGTCACCCTCTGGCTCCTGTCCACGGACAACTTCGACCGCCCGCAGGAAGAGCTCGTCCCCCTGCTCGGCATCATCGAGGACGTCGTGCGCACCCTGGCCGCCGACGGCCGCTGGCGCGTGCACCACGTCGGCACGCCCGACCTGCTGCCCTCGGGGATGCAGACCATCCTCAAGGAGGCCGAGGAGACCACCGCGCACGTCGACGGGATACTGGTCAACGTCGCCATCGGCTACGGCGGCCGCCAGGAGATCGCCGACGCCGTGCGGTCGATGCTGCTCGACGCCCAGGACAAGGGCACCTCGATGGAGGAGCTCGCCGAGGCCGTCGACATCGACATGATCGGGCGTCACCTCTACACGAGCGACCAGCCCGACCCCGACATCGTGATCCGCACCAGCGGCGAGCAGCGGCTGTCCGGATTCATGCTCTGGCAGACCGCGCACTCGGAGTACTACTTCTGTGACGTGTTCTGGCCGGCGTTCCGCAAGGTCGACTTCCTGCGGGCCATGCGCGACTACGCCGCCCGCCACCGGCGCTACGGCGGCTGACGTACCCGCAGACGGGCACCCGGACGCAGGACGTCCCACGTCAGAACACCTCCCAATACCCCCTTCGCGACGCTTGTAACTCCGAGTTCACCGGCTCGCCGTCATATGCCGTTGCATGGCGACGCTCGTTCGAGGGCATAACCCAGACAGGTCGACGCCCGAACCACGGGTGTCGGATCTCAGCGGACGGCACGGGGCCGTCCGCCCGGGAGGCCCTTTGCACCAGCCCGATCGTGCGGTCACAGCACGGACGAAGAGGCGGAGGGCCGGTTATCGGCCCGCGCAGGGCGGCCGACGACCGGTCCAGCTCCATACCGTCGCTCCCCGACCTCATCCGAGGGGGTACGTCCTTCCGTGGTGACCAGCACAAAGCGCCACAAGCCCGACCGGCGCACCTATGTTCTCGACACCAGCGTCCTGCTGGCCGACCCGAACGCCCTGAACCGCTTCGACGAGCACGAGGTCGTGCTCCCCATCGTCGTGGTCACGGAGCTGGAGGCGAAGCGGCACCATCCCGAACTCGGCTACTTCGCCCGGCAGGCCCTCCGCCTGCTCGACGAGTTCCGGGTCCGGCACGGTCGCCTCGACGCACCCATCCCCACGGGGGATCTGGGCGGGACCTTCCGTGTCGAGCTCAACCACTCGGACCCCAGCGTGCTGCCCAGCGGCTACCGCCTGGGGGACAACGACTCCCGCATCCTCGCGGTCGCCCGCAATCTGCAGGCCGAGGGGTTCGACGTCACCGTCGTGTCGAAGGACCTCCCGCTCAGGATCAAGGCGTCCTCCGTCGGGCTCCTCGCCGAGGAGTACCGCGCGGAACTCGCCATCACGGACTCCTCCGGCTGGACCGGAATGTCCGAACTGACCCTGCCCGGTGAGCAGGTGGACATCCTCTTCGAGGAAGGCCACGTGTATGTGCCCGAGGTCTCCGGCCTCCCCGTGCACACGGGTCTGATGATCCAGTCGGAGCGCGGCAAGGCGCTCGGCCGGGTCACGGCCGACGGCAACATCCGGGTCGTGCGCGGGGATCGTGAGGTGTTCGGCATCAAGGGCCGCAGTGCCGAGCAGCGGATCGCGCTCGACCTGCTGCTCGACCCGGACGTCGGGATCGTGTCGATGGGTGGCCGGGCCGGCACCGGCAAGTCGGCGCTGGCCCTGTGCGCCGGTCTGGAGGCGGTGCTGGAGCGCCGTCAGCACCAGAAGGTGATGGTCTTCCGTCCGCTGTACGCGGTGGGCGGGCAGGAGCTGGGCTATCTTCCGGGCTCCGAGGCCGAGAAGATGAGCCCCTGGGCGCAGGCCGTCTTCGACACGCTGTCGGCGGTCACGTCCCGGGAGGTCATCGAGGAGGTCACCGCGCGCGGGATGCTGGAGGTCCTGCCGCTCACCCACATCCGGGGACGCTCGCTGCACGACGCGTTCGTGATCGTGGACGAGGCCCAGTCGCTGGAAAGGAACGTGCTTCTTACCGTTCTGTCCCGGATCGGGGCCAATTCGCGGGTGGTTCTCACCCACGACGTGGCCCAGCGGGACAACCTCAGGGTCGGCCGGTACGACGGTGTCGTCGCCGTCGTCGAGAAGCTGAAGGGGCATCCGCTCTTCGCGCATGTGACCCTGACACGGTCCGAGAGGTCCCAGATCGCCGCCCTTGTGACCGAAATGCTCGAAGACGGGCAGATCTGACCGGCCGCGGTAAGTAGTAGCGGTTATGCGATAGTTGGCGCCGTCCGGAAAAGGTGAAGAGCCTAGCCGGGCGGCGCCTTCGTGTGTGGCCGTTCCGTGGAATTACCTGCGCCAAACGGGATGTGAGCTTTCACACGCAACTCGGAATTGCCTTGCCCCGTCGTGTTACGGCAGAGTCTCACTCCTGTCAGGCCCCGCATACGACACACCTGTACCCCCAGCGGTACGGCACCACAAAAGCAACAGCATCAACTGCATAGCGATGTCGTATGCCGCCCGAGCTACACACGGCGCTCCCCTCGGGGGAGTTGCCCACCGGGCCCGCGCCTCCCGTGACCCCGCAGTTGGGGAGGCCAGTGCCAGGGGCACGATTGCGTCCGCGAGGGTCACCGAAGCGGGCGATGCTGGAAGGAAACCGTGTGAGCCGGATCTCGGTCCGGGGATTCGCAGTGGCTTCGGCCACGGCGGTCACCGCTGTCGGAAGCGTCGTCGGCGTTGCCTCGGGCAGCACCGCGCAGAACAACGACGCGGAAGCGACGGCAACCGGCGCCACGCTGCTCGCGGACATCCCCGCGGGCCAGCAGGCCCAGGTGCAGACCGCGTCGCTGACGCAGCAGGCCGACGCACAGGCCATTCAGGCGGACGCGAGCGCGAAGAAGGACGCCGAAGAGGCCGCCCGCAAGGCCGCCGCCGACACGGCCATCGCCAAGAAGGCGGCCGCTGAGAAGGCAGCCAAGGCGGCCGAGGCAGCGGCCAAGGAGCGCGCGGAGGTCAAGGCCGCCGCCAGCCGCTCCAAGGACATCTCCGACTTCCCCGTCGCGAGCTCCTACAGCATCGCCCAGATCCAGGCGATGGCGAGGCAGCTGGTGCCGTCGGGTCAGTTCCAGTGCTTCAGCAACATCGTGGACCACGAGTCCGACTGGAACTACAAGGCCGTCAACCCCTCCTCCGGGGCCTACGGCATGTTCCAGGCGCTGCCCGGCTCCAAGATGTCGTCCGCCGGCGCCGACTGGCAGACCAACCCGGCCACCCAGATCAAGTGGGGCCTCAACTACATGAACGACCGCTACGGCAGCCCCTGTGACGCCTGGTCGTTCTGGCAGGCCAACCACTGGTACTGAGCCGACCGGCCCCGGCCGATCCTGTACTTCGCGCGAGCCCCGCACCGTCGTCCGGTGCGGGGTTCGCGCCATGTACGGTCGGACGAGCGGCTCCCCCGGGGGAGTGGTGCGCCAAGACGGGGGAAAAGGACGGATCATGTCGCGAGTGCCAGGGTGGCTCGGCCGGCTCGGTGCCGGGCTGACCGAGATGAGCGAGCGGTACAACGAACGCCGCGCCGAGGCCGAACGGGAGCGGGACGACCCCGAGCCCGGGACGCTCGCCGGTGAACACGTGCCACCGCCCCCGGACTACGCCCCCGACGTCGCCGCCCGCCCCGATCCCGCGCTGGCCGTGCCGTGGGGCGTGCGGGTCGCGGCCGAGGCCGGCTGGCGGCTGCTCGTCCTCGCGGGCACGCTCTGGGTGCTGATGCGGGTCATCAGCGCCGTCCAGCTCGTGGTGCTCTCGTTCGTCATCGCGCTGCTCATCACGGCCATGCTGCAGCCGACGGTCGCGCGGCTGCGGCGCCACGGCGTGCCGCGCGGTCCGGCGACCGCGCTGACGGCCGTCCTCGGCTTCGTCGTCATCGGCCTCATCGGCTGGTTCGTGACCTGGCAGGTCATGGAGAACATCGACGACCTCTCGGGCCAGATCCAGGACGGCATCGACGAGTTGCGGAACTGGCTGCTGAACAGCCCCTTCCACGTCACGGACAAGCAGATCAACGAGATCGCCACGAACCTGCGCGAGGCGGTCGGGGCGAACACCGACCAGATCACCTCGGCGGGCCTGGAAGGCGTGACGGTCGTCGTCGAGGCGCTCACCGGAATCCTGCTGTCGGTCTTCTGCACCCTGTTCCTGCTCTACGACGGCAAGCGGATCTGGGAGTGGACGCTGAAGCTGGTGCCGGCGGCGGCACGGCCGGGAGTGGCCGGGGCCGGTCCGGCGGCGTGGCGGACGCTGACCGGGTACGTGCGGGGCACGGTGATCGTCGCGCTGATCGACGCGATCTTCATCGGTCTTGGCATCTACTTCCTCGATGTGCCGATGGCCGTGCCGCTGGCGGTGTTCGTCTTCTTGTTCGCGTTCATCCCGCTGGTGGGCGCGGTGGTGTCCGGGGCGCTGGCGGTGGTCGTCGCACTGGTCACCCAAGGGGTGTTCACGGCCGTCATGACGCTGGTGGTGGTGCTGGCGGTGCAGCAGATCGAGGGGCACATCCTGCAGCCGTTCATCCTGGGGCGTGCCGTTCGGGTCCATCCGCTGGCGGTGGTGCTGTCCGTCGCGGCGGGCGCGATGGTGGCCGGGATCGGTGGTGCGGTGGTTGCCGTGCCGCTGGTGGCGGTGACGAACACGGTCGCGGGGTATCTGCGGTCGTATTCGCAGAAGTCGGCGCTGCGGCACTCGGTGCGGCCGCGCGGGGCCACGGCGGTGAGCGCGGAGCCGACGCCACAGACCCCCTCGGAGTAGCCGGAACGCCGACAGGGCCCCGTCCACCGGTCAGGTGGGCGGGGCCCTACGATACGTGAGGTCCAAGGACCCTCAAGGCGTGCGGCCGGGGATTACTCGGCCAGAACCGCCTCGGCGTCCAGCGTGACGCCGACCGCCTGGATCACGGAGGCGATCTTGAAGGCCTCCTGGACGACCTCGCGGTCGAGGCCGGCCTTGCGGAGCACCTGCTCGTGGGAGTCGAGGCACATGCCGCAGCCGTTGATGGCGGAGACCGCGAAGGACCACAGCTCGAAGTCGACCTTGTCGACGCCCGGGTTGCCGATGACGTTCATCCGCAGGCCGGCGCGCAGGGTGCCGTACTCGTGGTCCGACAGCAGGTGGCGGGTGCGGTAGAAGACGTTGTTCATCGCCATCACCGCGGCGGCGGCCTTGGCCGCCGTGTAGGCCTCCGGCGACAGGTTCGCCTTCGCCTCCGGCTCCAGCTCGCGCAGCACGATCGGGGAGCGCGAGGCGATGGCCGTCGACAGCACCGTGCCCCAGAGCTGCTGGGCCGGCAGGTCGGAGTTGCCGATGACCGAGCCCAGGTTGAGCTTCAGGTCCTTGGCGTAGTCCGGTATCGCGGACTTCAGGGCATCCAGCGACATGTCAGATCACTCCCCGGAGAGCAGCGCGACCGGGTCGAGGGTCTCGTCGCCCTTCGACCAGTTGCAGGGGCACAGCTCGTCCGTCTGGAGCGCGTCCAGGACCCGGAGGACCTCCTTCGGGTTACGGCCGACCGAGCCCGCGGTCACCATCGAGAACTGGATCTCGTTGTTCTGGTCCACGATGAACACGGCGCGCTTGGCGAAGCCGTCCTCGCCCTCGATGCCGAGGTCGCGCATCAGCTCGTGCTTGGAGTCGGCCATCATCGGGAACGGCAGGTCGCGCAGGTCGTCGTGGTCCTTGCGCCAGGCGTGGTGGACGAACTCGGAGTCACCGGAGAAACCGAGGACCTGCGCGTCGCGGTCCGCGAACTCCTCGTTCAGCTTGCCGAAGGCGGCGATCTCGGTCGGGCACACGAAGGTGAAGTCCTTGGGCCACGCGAAGATGACCTTCCACTGACCCTCGTAGGTCTTGTGGTCGATCTGCTGGAACTCCTTGCCCTTCTCCAGCGAGACGCAGGCGGTCAGGTCGAACTCGGGGAACTTGTCACCGACGGTGAGCACACACTCTCCTTGCAGCGAAGAAACTCCCGGATCGCGGGGGTTTCCCATGGGTTGGACTGTGTTGATGTTGGCACAGGCTCGATTGATTACGGAAATAGCTACACTCGGTCGAGTTGATCGGAGGTAGTTATCAGTGACTGTCGGTAGCATGCGCAGGCAGCCCAGCCTCGCTCAGCTCCGTGCCTTCGCGGCGGTCGCCGAGCACCTTCATTTCCGGGACGCGGCCGCGGCGATCGGCATGAGCCAGCCCGCCCTCTCGGGCGCCGTGTCGGCCCTGGAGGAAACACTCGGAGTGACGCTCCTCGAGCGTACGACGCGCAAGGTGCTGCTCTCACCCGAGGGTGAGCGGATCGCCGTACGGGCCAAGGCGGTTCTGGGGGAGGTGGGCGCGCTCCTGGAGGAGGCGGAGGCGGTCCGGGCGCCCTTCACCGGGGCGCTGCGCCTCGGGGTCATCCCCACGGTCGCGCCCTATCTGCTGCCGACCGTGCTGCGGCTCGTCCACGACCGGTATCCGCTCCTCGACCTCCAGGTGCACGAGGAGCAGACCGCCAGCCTGCTCGACGGTCTGACCAGCGGGCGGCTCGACCTGCTGCTGCTCGCGGTGCCCCTCGGCGTCCCGGGTGTGGCCGAACTTCCCTTGTTCGACGAGGACTTCGTGCTCGTCACCCCGCTCGACCACGGGCTCGGCGGACGGGAGGGCATTCCGCGGCAGGCGCTGCGCGAGCTGAACCTGCTGCTGCTGGACGAGGGGCACTGCCTGCGTGACCAGGCCCTCGACATCTGCCGGGAGGCCGGCCGTGACGACGTGCCGGTCACCACGACCGCCGCCGGGCTGTCCACGCTGGTGCAGCTCGTCGCGGGCGGACTCGGCGTGACGCTGTTGCCGCGCACCGCCCTGAAGGTGGAGACCTCCCGCAGCAACCAGCTCCTCACCGGATACTTCGCCGACCCGGCCCCCACCCGCCGGATCGCACTGGCGATGCGGGCGGGGGCCGCGCGCGGCGCGGAGTACGAGCAGCTGGCGGCCGCCCTGCGGCAGGCCTTGCGGCCGCTGCCCGTGCGGGTCCTGGACCAGGACGGCTGACCGCTCGTGCCGCTGGCCGGTCCCGTACTTCCATGGGACCCGGCCAGGGCGCCTGACAGCTCGTACGGGACCCGGCCCTACTCGGTCCGCAGCCCGTCCGGCCGCATCAGCTTCAGCAGCGGCGGCAGGCTCAGCAGCGTCACCACCAGGACGACGCCCGCGCCGATGCCGGTCATCGACAGCACGCTCGGCCAGTCCACCCGGACCGACGTGTTGGTCATCCGTAGCAGCACCACGCCCAGGGCCATGCCCACCGTCGCGGCGAGCAGCAGACCCAGCCCGATCGGGATCGCCGTCTGCCACAGCACCGACAGGCCGAGGGTGCGGCGCCGGGTGCCGAAGGCGACCAGGGACGACAGCAGTTTGCGGCGTTCGCGCAGCTGCTCCAGCTGCGAGACCAGCAGGCTCGCCCCGATCAGCGCCAGCACGCAGGCGGCGCCCACGGAAAGGCCGGTGCGGATGGTGGCGTAGCGTTCGTTGCTCTCGGTGCTGTTCCAGGTCATGGGCTGGACCGCGGAGTCGAGCCGCGCGGCCGTGTTGCGCACGTGGTCGTAGGCGTCCGGCTCCGAGGAGTCCAGGCTCAGGTAGAGCTGGGTGGAGGTGAGTGCCCCGAGCTTCTCGGGCAGCGCGCCGGGCGTGATCAGGATGCCGCCGCGCTCGTACCCGGTGGGGTCCTCACGGGACTGGGCCTGCCGGATGTCCTGTGGCACGGTCCAGGAAACCGAGCGGCCGGAGTCGTCCGATTCGGCCCACAGCTTCCTGCCCGGCTTGGCCAGGTACTCGCTCGAGTTGTCGTACTCCGAGCCCTTGGCCGCGAACACGTCACCGTCGTGGCAGGAGGGGAACGTGGCCACCTCGCCCAGCGACGCGCAGTCGGCCACGGTGATCTGGATGAGGGACTCCGCATCGTCGCGCCGGTCGCCGAGATGCACATCGGACAGCACGGTGACCTTGCGCACGCCCTCGGTGTCGCGGTACTTCCCGATGATGGGAGAGGCGTCGGCGCCCTCCGGCACGTCCACGCTCATCTGGGCCCGGGAGACGTCGTACTGCGACGCCTGGGTGTAGTTGCCCTCCACCCCGGCGAACAGCATCTGCAGCGCGATCGCCCCGGCCACCGCCACCGCGATGCCGTTGACCATGCGGGCCGCCGCACCACTGCTCAACTGCAGTCGGCGTACGGCCAGTTGCCAGGCGACCCCGCCCGAGCCGAGCCGGGCCACGACCGACTCCACCACCCAGGGGAGCAGGGCCGTGACGCCGACCAGCAGGAGCATCACGCCGCCGACCACGAGGTACTGGTTGAAGTTCCCGCCCTCGTTGCCCTGCCCGATCATCGGGTAGAGCAGCGCGATCCCGCCCAGCGGCAGCAGCAGCCGCCACCACAGGCGGCGCCGCGAGGGCTTGGCCGTGCGCACCACGCCGAGGGGCTCGATGACCACGCCCCGCAGGGCGAGGATCGTCACCAGCACCGCGGCCGCCGGCACCGCCAGCGCGACCAGGACGGCCAGCAGGGGCGAGGGATTCAGATAGCTGGGGAACACGCTGACGCGGAAGACCTCCACGGAGGCCGCCAGTTCGCGTCCGAGCAGGAAGAACCCGGTGCCGAGCACGAGCCCCAGCACGGATCCGGCGAGTGCCTCGCCGGCGGCGATCCGCCGAGTCATCCGGCTGTCGGAGCCGACCAGCCGCAGCGCGGCCAGCCTGCGGTCGCGCCGCTCGCCGCCGAACCGTACGGCCGCGGCGATGAACACGGCGACCGGCATCAGCAGCACCACGAAGACGACCAGGACCAACAGGAGCAGTACCGGGTCCCAGCGGTCGGACGGCCCCAGGTCGTCGTTGCCGAAGCTGTCGATCCGGGCCCCGCCGGCGGGCCCGTCGAGCACCTTCATGAGCCCCTTGCCGCCCGCGAAGTAGGCGAGTTCCTGCGAACCGACCAGTCCCTGCTCGCCGATGGTCCCCGTGATCCGGTAATCCAGCCGCTCCCGCAGCAGCTTGCCCTCGTCCGAGGCGAGCAGTTCCTTCAGCGCGGGGGAGACGACCATCTCGCCCACCGCCGGGAACGCCGAGACACCCGGCGGCAGCGGCGCCCGCGGGCCCTCCGCCTCCAGCAGCCGGCCGCGCACGTCCATGTCCCGGAACGTGGTGTCGGAGTCCACGACGACCAGCGTGTCGTCGGCCTTGGGTATCTCCTGCTGGCCGAAGGTGTGGTCGCTGCGGGCCTCCTCGCGCCGGTCTCGTTCCGCCAGCGCGTTCGGGATGGCGGTGGTGAGCAGCAGCAGCGCCACTCCGAGTCCGACACCGACGGCCGTGAGCAGCGCCCGCGTCCACCCCTCGCGTCCGCCGGCGAAGGCGAACCGGACCCCCATGGCCAGGTCCCGGCTCCACTGCCCGAGGCTCATACGACGCGCTCCATGTCACGGGACTTGCCGTCCCGTACGACGATCTCGCGGTCGGAGTACGCGGCCACCCGGGCCTCGTGCGTGACGAGCACCACGGCCGCGTTGGCGGACCGGGCCGCGTCCGTCAGCAGCTCCATCACGCGCTCGCCGTTGAACGAGTCGAGCGCGCCGGTCGGCTCGTCGGCGAACACCACCCGGGGGTTCGTCACCAGCGAGCGGGCGACGGCGACCCGCTGTCCCTGACCGCCGGACACCTCGCCGGGCCGCTTCTTGCGGAGGTCGTCGACCTCCAGCCGTTCCATCCAGGCCAGCGCGGTCCGCTCGGCCTCCTTGCGGGAGGAGCCGTTCAGCCGCAGCGGCAGCGCGACGTTCTCCACGCAGGTGAGTTCCGGCACGAGCTGACCGAACTGGAACACGAACCCGAACTCCGAGCGCCGCAGCGCGCTGCGCTCGGCGTCGCCCATCGCGGTCACCTCACGTCCGTTGTACGTGATCGAGCCCGAGTCGGGCATGACGATCCCGGCGAGACAGTGCAGCAGCGTCGACTTGCCCGACCCGGACGGCCCCATCACGGCGACGACCTCGCCGGGGTGGATGGAGAACTCGGCGCCGTCGAGCGCCGTCGTCGGGCCGTACGCCTTGCGCAGGTCCTGGGCGGTGAGGAGCGAACCGGCGGGAATCGTCATCGGGTCACCGCCTCACGGAGCTTGTCCAGACGCGCCGCGGTGAGCTCCAGCCAGCGCAGGTCCGCCTCCAGGTGGAACAGCGCGTGATCGCAGATGAGCTGGTCGGCCAGATCGCCCTTGCGCTTGCGGTCGGTGAGGATCCGCATGCTGCGCAGGTGCTCCGAGCGCTGGGTGTCGAGGATGTCACCGGCGTCGCGGTGCGTGAGCAACGCGAGGACGACCTTGGTGTAGAGGGTCGACTGGAGGTACGGCTCCGGCTTCTCGGGCGTGGCGAGCCACCGCGCGACGTCGGTGATGCCGGCCTCGGTGATCGCGTACCGCTTGCGCTCGGGACCGTCGCCCGCCTCGATGCCGTCTACCTCGACGAGCCCGTTCTTCAGCAGGCGGGACATCGTCGAGTAGACCTGGCCGTAGTGGAGCGGCCGGTCGTGACCGAACTTCTCGTCGAAGGCCCGCTTCAGGTCGTAACCGTGGCGCGGGCCGGACTCCAGGAGTCCCAGGAGAGTGTGACCGATGGACATGGGCAGGACTGTACACGGGGTGTATACGCAGTATGTATACGCCGAGTGTGTAGGGCATGGCGCGGGGTGCGGCCGTGCAGGTCGGAGCGCGTTGTCACGCTTCTGTAACAGCCGCGCCCCGGGTGTTCAGGCCGACGGCGGTCCGGAGGGGGGCCCTGCCGGCGGCCGCCCCCGCCGGGGGAGCGGCCCGGTTTCCCGCGGCAGCCGCCCCGCCTCCGCCAGCGCCTTCCGCAGCAGGAACTCGATCTGCGCGTTGGTCGACCGCAGCTCGTCCCCCGCCCATCGCGCGAGCGCCTCGTACACCGCGGGGTCCAGCCGCAGCAGCACCTGCTTGCGCTGCTGCGGCGGCCGGCGCTGCGGGCCCTGGTCTTCGGGAGGGACCGTCACTGGTAGAGAGACCCGGTGTTGAGGACCGGCTGTGCGGCCCGGTCACCGCACAGCACCACCATCAGATTGGAGACCATCGCCGCCTTCCGTTCGGAGTCCAGCTCCACGATGTCCCGCTCGGTGATCCGGGCGATCGCGGCTTCCACCATGCCCACCGCGCCGTCCACGATCTGCCGCCGCGCCGCGACCACCGCTCCGGCCTGCTGCCGCTGGAGCATGGCCGAGGCGATCTCGGGCGCGTACGCGAGGTGCGTGAAGCGGGACTCGATGATCTGCACTCCGGCCGCCTCCACGCGCGCGTGCAGTTCCACGGCGAGCTTCTCGGTGATCTCCTCGGCGTTGCCGCGCAGTGAGAGGCCGTCCTCCTCGTGCGCGTCGTAGGGGTACTCGATGGCGATGTGCCGCACGGCCGCCTCGGTCTGGGTGGAGACGAACTCGATGTAGTCGTCGACCTCGAAGGTGGCCTGGGCGGTGTCCTCGACGCGCCAGACCACGACCGCGGCGAGCTCGATCGGGTTGCCGTAGGCGTCGTTGACCTTGAGCACGGCGGTCTCGTGGTTGCGGACGCGCGTCGAGATCTTCGTGCGCGAGGTGAAGGGGTTCACCCAGCGCAGGCCGTCCTGCCGGATGGTGCCCCGGTACCGGCCGAAGAGCTGGACGACCCGGGCCTCGCCCGGCGCCACCATGTTCAGCCCGCACATGGCGAGGAACGCCGCGAGCGCGATCAGGATGCCGCCGATGATCAGTCCGGCCTGCGCCCCGGCCGGCTGCACCGAGGTGGCGGCCGCGATCAGTCCCGAGCCGGCCAGCAGCCCGAGCAGGCCGAGCAGCAGGGCGAGTCCGCCGCCGATGCTGTGGGCGGTGAACTCCCGCACGCGGGGTGCCGGCATCTCGGGCACATCGGCCGTGACCTGCGGTTCCGGTGTGGACATGGGTGATCCCCCGTTTCTCCTGGGAAGCCGCTCCTGCTTAGCTTCCGTCTAGCTAAGTGATATCACTTTTTCGCTACCTGGCAACCCTGCGGGTGTCTCGAACGTCGGTTCCGTTGGGAATGGGTGCTGATTGTCACGTCCGCAAAGGGCTGGATCGGCTGCCCTATCTCTTATCTCCCGGTGTTAGCTTTCTGAGCTGACCTGAGCGGCGAACCTGTGTGACGCGTGAGCACACATGAACGAAGCGGAGCGGATCGGACCCATGGGACGAGCGGAAGAAAGACGCGCCAGACAGCGCGGTGGGCGCCGGGCGGCACCCAAGGGCCACCGTTCGTCGGGCGTGCCCGGGAAGGGCGGCATACGCAGGCTCTTCACCTGGAAGAAGATCCTCGGCACCTTCCTCGGCCTGTGCCTGTTGTGCATGGGCGCCTTCATCGTGCTGTACATGATGATCGGGATCCCCGCGGCCGGGAACGTCGACGCCGAGCGGCAGAGCAACATCTACAAGTACAGCGACGGCTCGGTCATGGCCCGCGACGGCAAGGTCAACCGCGAGAACGTCGACCTGTCCCGGGTCCCCAAGGGCGTGCGGCTGACCTTCGTCGCCGCCGAGAACAAGACCTTCTTCAGGGACTCCGGCGTCGACTTCAAGGGCACCGCCCGCGGCCTGTTCAACACGCTGTCGGGCCGCGGCGCGCAGGGCGGTTCGACGATCACCCAGCAGTACGTCAAGAACTACTACCTGACGCAGGAACAGACCGTCTCGCGCAAGCTGAAGGAGATGGTCATCTCCCTGAAGCTGGACCGGGAGAAGTCCAAGGACTACATCCTCGCCGGCTACATCAACACCAGCTACTACGGCCGCAACGCCTACGGCATCCAGGCCGCCGCCCAGGCCTACTACCGCAAGGACGCCGAACAGCTCACGGTCGCGCAGGGCGCCTACCTCGCCGCACTCCTCCAGGCCCCCAGCCAGTACGACTGGGCCGTCGCCTCGAAGGAGGGTAAGAAGCTGGTGAAGGCGCGCTGGAACTACGTTCTGGACAACATGGTCGACGAGGGCTGGCTGAGCGCGTCCAAGCGGGCCGGCATGAAGTTCCCCGTGCCGGAGGAGCCCAAGCCCGCCCCCGGCATGGAGGGCCAGAAGGGCTACCTGGTCAACGCCGCCAACGCGGCGCTGGAGAAGCAGCTCGTCGCCGAAGGCACCGCCGACAACAGCAAGGAAGCCGAGGCGTTGGTCAACGCCGGCGGCTGGACCCTCACGCTCAACATCGACAAGAAGAAGCAGGCGGCGTTGGAGAAGTCCGTCCGGCAGCAGCTGACCAGCCAGCTCGACCCCGACAAGCGCAAGGTGGACGGAGACGTCCAGGCCGGTGCCGCGTCGGTGAACCCGAAGACCGGCGCCGTGGTCGCGATGTACGGCGGCGAGGACTACTTCAAGCACTACACGAACAACGCCACCCGCTCCGACTACCAGCCGGCCTCCACCTTCAAGCCGGTCATCCTGGCCGCGGCCCTGGAGGAGCAGGCGCAGACACAGAGCGGCAAGCCGATCACGGCCAACACGGTCTACGACGGCACGAGCAAGCGCCAGGTCGTGGAGGACGGCACCAAGGTCGGCTTCGCCCCCGAGAACGAGGACGACCGGAACTACGGCCCGATCTCCGTCCAGACGGCGATGAACAAGTCCGTCAACTCCGTCTTCGCGCAGATGGGCGTCGACGTCGGCATGTCCGAGGTGGTGAAGGTCGCCGGCGAGCTCGGCATGGACACCGAGAACATGGAGGCCGTGCCCGCGCAGACCCTGGGCAGCATGGGAGCCAGCCCCCTGCAGATGGCCGGTGTCTACGCGACGCTCGACAACCACGGCAGGAAGGTCACCCCGGCCGTCCTGAAGTCCGCGGAGCACCTCAACCAAAACGTCACCATGCCCGACCCGATCGGCGAAGAGGTCATCAGCCGCGAGGCCGCCGACTCGGTCACCTCGGTGCTGACCGGCGTGGTCGACGACGGCACCGCACAGGCGTCCGTGCGCAACAACCCCCTGCGCGACGGCCAGCAGGTCGCGGGCAAGACGGGTACGTCCGACAACAACAAGTCGGCCTGGTTCACCGGCTACACGCCGAAGCTGGTCACCTCGGTGGGCCTGTTCGGCGAGGACGCCAAGACCCACGCCCAGGTCGCGATGTACAAGGCGGCAGGCAAGCCCCGGCTCAACGGAGGTGACTTCCCGGCGCGGATCTGGGCGGCGTACACCTTCGGCGTGATGGGCGAGGTCAGCAAGTTCGACCTCGAAACCCAGCAGGGCGCGGCCGTCCAGCCGACCTGGACGCCGACGCCCACGCAGGAGCCGACCAAGGAGCCGACGCAGGAGCCGACGACCGAGGAGCCGTCGTCGTCCCCGCCGCCGACGACGGAGGAGCCCTCGTCGTCCCCGCCGGCCACCCCGTCGACGGCCCCGCCCAGCTTCACCCCGCCCACGACCCCGCAGACGACACCACCGGGCGACGGTGGCGACCCGTTCGACCCGATCAAGCCGGGCGACGGCGACCAGTAGGAGACGACCGGCCGGAGACGGCCGGCAGAACACGCCGAAGGGCGCCCGGGGGCACCGGGCGCCCTTCGGCGTGTTCGTCGTGCTCTCGGGGCTCCGTCAGCCGCGGTTCAGCTCGAACCAGACGACCTTGCCCGTGCTGAGCCGGGTCGCGCCCCAGCGCCGGGCCAGCCGGTTCACCAGGTACAGCCCGCGCCCGCCCTCGTCGGTGGCGCGTGCCTGGCGCAGTCGCGGCAGTTGCGGCACGTCGTCGCCGACCTCACAGCGCAGCACATCCGTGCGCAGCAGCCGCAACGTGACCGGCCGGGACGCGTACCGCACGGCGTTCGTCACGACCTCGCTGACGAGCAGCTCGACGGAGTCGCTGAGTTCCTCCAGCCCCCAGCGCTGCAACGCGCGCCGGGCCAGCCGGCGGGCTCGGCCGGGGGCCGCGTCCTCCGGCTCCAGGAACCAGTACGCCACGTCGCTGGGCGCGATCCCGTCGAAGCGGGCGGCGAGCAGCGCGATGTCGTCGTCCCGGTCGCCCGGGCCGAGCATGTCGAGCACCTCGTCGCACAGCGCTTCCAGGGGCGGCGGATGGTCCGGCCCGGTGAGCTGAGCGACCGCGGCGAGCTTCTCCCGCAGCTGCTCGATGCCGGTCCACACGTCGCGCAGCCGGGACTCGACCAGGCCGTCTGTGTAGAGCAGCAGTGTCCCACCGGCGGGCGCGTCCAGCTCCACCGCCTCGAAGTCCACGCCACCCACCCCGATCGGGGCACCGGCGGGCACGCGCAGCACCTCGGCGCGGCCGCCCAGGTGGAGCAGGACGGGCGGCGGATGACCGGCGTTGGCGATGGTGATGCGGTGCGATACCGGGTCGTACACGGCGTAGAGGCACGTCGCCATGCGGTCCACGCCGAGACGCTGGGCCTGCTCGTCGAGGTGGTGCAGGACCTCCTGCGGCGGCAGGTCGAGACCGGCGAGGGTCTGGGCCGTGGTGCGCAGCTGGCCCATGATGGCGGCCGAGGTCATGGAGTGGCCCATGACGTCACCGACGACCAGGGCGACCCGGCTGCCGGGCAGCGGGATCGCGTCGTACCAGTCGCCGCCCACCCGGGCCGTCTCCGCCGCCGGCAGGTAACGGGAGGCCAGCCGCACGCCCGTCGGGCGGGGGAGCGTCTCGGGCAGCATGGTGCGCTGCAGCTCGTCCGCGATGTAGGCCTCGCGGCCGTACAGCACGGCCTTGTCGATGCCGAGGGCGCTGTGCGTGGCGAGCTGGGCGGCGACCAGGAGGTCGTCCGGGTCGAACGCGTTGCGCTCGGGGCGGCGCAGGAACAGGGCGGCACCGATGACCCGGCGCCGTCCGCGCAGCGGGGCGAGGATCGCGCGCTGCCCGTCGGGCACGGCGAACTCGCCGTCCTCCCCGAGCAGTTCGGGCAGCGCGGCGCGGGCTGCGGGGGCGTCGGTGAACAC
Source organism: Streptomyces sp. NPDC126510 (assembly GCF_040302345.1). Classification (NCBI taxonomy): domain Bacteria; kingdom Bacillati; phylum Actinomycetota; class Actinomycetes; order Kitasatosporales; family Streptomycetaceae; genus Streptomyces; species Streptomyces sp. NPDC126510. The sequence continues at coordinate 266,620 of NZ_JBEORR010000003.1, forward strand.
CGGGCGCACCCCGCGCAGCACTTCGGCGAGGGCGCTGCCGGGCCGTACCTCGCACAGCTCGGCGCCGACCGTGTCGAGTTCGTTCGGCTCGGGCTGCGCGGCCGGCAGGAAGCCGTTCTCCGTGTCGCGCTCCGCCGGTATCCGGTCGGTGCGGCGCAGCCGCAGCACCAGCGGGCCGGTGGGCCGCTCGTCGCCGACGGGCAGTGGGTCGCGCAGATAGACCAGGATCGCGTCGGAGAAGGTGGGCACGGTGGCCCGGCACAGCCCCATGACGATCTCGTCGAGGTCGATGCCGCGGGCGATCCGCCGGGTGGCGGCCCCCACGAACCTGAGCCGGTCGCCGTCCCGCCGCATCGGCGTGGGGCGGCCGGGCGGCAGGCTCTGGCCGCTGCGCCGCTCCTGCCCGTCGCTGTTCACCGGCGGCCGGTCCTGTTCGTCGGCCGGCTGGACCGGAATGCCCTCGGGGGCGGGGCGCGGCCGAGGCGTCTCGCGCTCGGCGGTCTGCTCGGCACCCGGCTGGGAGTGCTCGGAGGCGGGGTCGCTCACGGTGTCCTTGCCCTTGCCGAACGGCGTGGAGGTGCCCGGCTCCGACGTGCCCGGCGTGCTGTGTGCCGTCGTGACCGGAACGCTGACGTCGCCGCCTGGGCGGCCATGTACCGGTAAGGCGCCGGGCGCACGCGCCGGTGCCGGGGTATGCACGAGAGCCCCGCGGGGGTCCGCGGGGTCGTCGCCCGCCTGGGGGCGTTCGAACGAGGTCGGCTGCTCCGTCACGCGTGTCGAATCCATCCGTCCGGAGCTGCGCGCCGCGCGCGCAGTTGGTCCCGCCGAAATTCCGATACCCGGATTACGTGCCCCAGGAACGGAATTCCCGCGTGGTCAGAGGTTGTTCCTGTGCCACCGACGGACCGTCTGCGGCCCGCGGGGGCCTTCTGACGGCCCACAGGGCCTGTGGCGCAGGCCCTGCCGGTGTTGCCCTCGTACCCCTCGCTCACGTCCTGCCGCCCCTCGGTGACGATCGGTCAAGCCCAGCGCGTGCTCCGGTAGTTGTCGCCGCGCGCCCTTGCGGAGGACGATCCTACGTTTCTTGCCCGGGGGCGCAGCAAGGGTCTCATGAGGACACATGCGCGGGCGTACGATCCCAGTCCTCCGGCAGTGACGGTACAGCCCAGGAGGGGTCCGGGCGCCAGTGCTGCCAGCCTTCCGAGAACGGCGGCCCCCAGGCGTGGATCACCTCCACCGCCTTCCGTCCCGCCTCCTGTACCTTTTCCGCCAGTTGGTCGTCCATCAGCCCGTCCCGGCGGGCCTGGGCGAACTCGTCCTCGTCCCGCCAGTGCCAACTGCGGTCGGGATGGACGGAGATGTCCAGGAAGTGGTCGACGGAGTCGACGCCGCCCGCCCAACGTGCCAGAGGTTCCTCCAGGTTCACGTACCAGTTCTTGAACAGCCAGCCCGGCTCCCAGAACAGCCACACCGACCAGGGATCGCCGGGCCGGGCCAGCTTCAGCACGCCCGTGCCGAACCACCGGTCGCGCTGCACGGTCCGCGGCTTGGTGTAGCGCGACTCCAGTGGCTCCAGGTGTACGGGGGTGCCGTCGGCGAGCACGGGCTTCACACACTCGGTGCCGGGCGCCAGCCACACGGCGAGCAGGTCCGCGTCGTCCCGGACGACGGTGACGGGCCGCGCGATGTGCACCTGCGTGCCGCCGTTCTCCCGGTACCGCCACAGGATCCGGCTCCCGGGCGCCCAGAAGCCTGCCGCACCACCCGTTTCCACGCGTCTCATCGCTCCACCGTCTGCCATGACCAGATATTAGGTGCCGTAGGCATACGACGCTGCGGCGCGTGTCACGGTTCACGCGCCGGGCACACGAAGGAGTCCCTTCGTCACGGGTGCGTCATCCGCAGGACATCGAGCGCCTCGTCGAGCTGCTCCGCGGTCAGGTCCCCGCGCTCCACGTACCCGCCGTCCAGCACGACCTGACGGATCGTCTTCCGCTCGGCCAGCGCCTTCTTGGCGACCTTCGCGGCCTCCTCGTACCCGATGTACTTGTTCAGCGGGGTCACGACGGAGGGGGAGGACTCGGCGTACTCCCGCGCCCGCTCGCGGTTCGCGGTGATGCCGTCGACGGTGCGGTCGGCGAGCAGCCGCGTCGCGTTGGCGAGCAGCCGGATCGACTCCAGCACGTTCTTGGCGATGACGGGCAGCATCACGTTCAGCTCGAAGTTCCCGGCGGCGCCGGCGGTCGCGACGGTGGCGTCGTTGCCCACGACCTGGGCGGCCACCATCAGCACGGCCTCGGGAATGACCGGATTCACCTTGCCCGGCATGATCGAGGAGCCGGGCTGAAGGTCGGGCAGGGCGATCTCCGCGAGACCGGTGCGCGGCCCGGAGGACATCCAGCGCAGGTCGTTGGCGATCTTCGTCAGCCCCACCGCGATGGTCCGCAGCTGGCCGCTGGTCTCGACGATGCCGTCCCGGGCGCCCTGCGCCTCGAAGTGGTCGCGGGCCTCGGTGAGAGGCAGCCCGGTCGTCCGTGCGACCTCCTCGATGACGGCGGCGGAGAAGCCGGGCGGGGTGTTGATGCCGGTACCGACGGCCGTACCGCCGAGGGGCAGTTCGGCGAGCCGGGGGAGGGAGGCCTCCAGACGCTCGATGCCGTACCGCACCTGGGCCGCGTACCCGCCGAACTCCTGGCCCAGCGTCACGGGCGTGGCGTCCATGAGGTGCGTCCGCCCGGACTTCACGACGTCGGCGAACTCCTCGGCCTTGCGCTCCAGGGAGGCGGCGAGATGCTCCAGGGCCGGGATGAGGTCGCGCGTCACGGCGGCGGTGGCGGCGATGTGGATCGAGGAGGGGAAGACGTCGTTGGACGACTGGGAGGCGTTGACGTGGTCGTTCGGGTGCACGGCGCTGCCCAGCCGCTCGCTCGCCAGGGTGGCGATGACCTCGTTCGTGTTCATGTTGGACGAGGTCCCGGACCCGGTCTGGAACACGTCGACCGGGAAGTGCTCGTCCCACCTGCCCTCGGCGACCTCCCCGGCCGCCTCCTGGACGGCCTGGGCGATGTCCTTGTCCAGGACCCCCAGCTCGGCGTTGACCTTGGCCGCCGCGCCCTTGATGCGGGCCAGCGCCTCGATGTGCGCACGCTCGATGCGCTGCCCGGAGACCGGGAAGTTCTCCACGGCCCGCTGGGTCTGGGCCCGCCACTTGGCGTGCGCGGGCACCCGCACCTCGCCCATGGAGTCGTGCTCGGTGCGGTACTCGGTCCTGTTCTGCTCGTCGGTCATCGACGATCACCTCCACGTGTCACAGCGTCAGCGCCGCGACCACTGTTCCCCGCGGAGGCGAATCATCACCGCCGTGGTCAGGCGAGTCCGGGTCCGCGTACCGGAATGGAGGTGAACGTGGGCGCGGGCGCCGGGTCCTGGAAGAAGTCGTTGCCCTTGTCGTCGACGACGATGAAGGCCGGGAAGTCCTCGACCTCGATCTTCCAGACGGCCTCCATGCCGAGCTCCTCGTACTCGACGACCTCGACCTTCTTGATGCAGTCCTGGGCGAGACGGGCGGCCGGGCCGCCGATGGAGCCGAGGTAGAAGCCGCCGTGGGCGTCGCACGCGTCGGTGACCTGCTTGCTGCGGTTGCCCTTGGCGAGCATCACCTTGGAGCCTCCCGCCGCCTGGAACTGCTCCACGTAGGAGTCCATCCGGCCGGCCGTCGTCGGGCCGAAGGAGCCCGACGCGTAACCCTCGGGCGTCTTGGCCGGACCGGCGTAGTACACCGGGTGGTCCTTCAGGTACTGCGGCATCTCCTCGCCCGCGTCAAGCCGCTCCTTGATCTTGGCGTGCGCGATGTCACGCGCCACGACCAGCGGGCCGGTCAGGGACAGACGGGTCTTCACCGGGTACTTGGTGAGCTCCGCGAGGATCGTCTCCATCGGCTGGTTCAGGTCGATCTTCACGACGTCGCCGCTCTCGTCGAGCTGCTCGTCGGTGGTCTCCGGCAGGAACCGCGCCGGGTCCGTCTCCAGCTGCTCCAGGAAGACACCCTCGGCGGTGATCTTGGCGACGGCCTGGCGGTCGGCGGAGCAGGACACCGCGATGGCCACCGGGCACGAGGCGCCGTGCCGCGGCAGGCGCACCACGCGCACGTCGTGGCAGAAGTACTTGCCGCCGAACTGCGCACCGATGCCGATCTTCTGCGTCAGCTCGAAGACCTTCTGCTCCAGCTCCTGGTCCCGGAAGCCGTGCCCGAGCTCGGAGCCCTCCGCCGGGATCTCGTCGAGGTAGTGCGCGGAGGCGTACTTCGCGGTCTTCAGCGCGTACTCGGCGGACGTACCGCCGACCACGATCGCCAGGTGGTAGGGCGGGCAGGCCGCCGTGCCCAGCGAACGGATCTTCTCCTCCAGGAACTTCATCATGGAGGACTCGTTCAGAACGGCCTTCGTCTCCTGGTACAGGAACGACTTGTTGGCCGAGCCGCCGCCCTTCGCCATGAAGAGGAACTTGTAGGCGCCGCCGTCGGCCGCGTACAGCTCGATCTGCGCGGGGAGGTTGGAGCCGGTGTTCTTCTCCTCCCACATGGTGAGCGGAGCCATCTGCGAGTAGCGCAGGTTCAGGTTCTGGTACGCGTCGTAGATGCCGCGGCTCAGGGCCTCCTCGTCGCGGCCCTGGGTCAGCACGTTCTGTCCGCGCTTGCCCATCACGATCGCCGTGCCCGTGTCCTGGCACATGGGCAGCACTCCGGCCGCCGCGATGTTCGCGTTCTTCAGCAGGTCCAGCGCCACGAACTTGTCGTTGCCCGACGCCTCGGGGTCGTCGATGATGCGGCGCAGCTGCGCGAGGTGGGCCGGGCGCAGGTAGTGCTGGATGTCGTGGATGGCCTCCTCGGCGAGCTTGCGCAGCGCCTCCGGCTCCACCTGGAGGAAGGTCCGCCCGTCCGGCCCCTCCACCGTGGAGACACCCTCGGAGGTCACCAGTCGGTAGGGCGTGGTGTCCTCCCCTTGCGGGAGCAGATCGGTGTACGCGAACTCAGGCATCTCAGCCCATTCCTCACTCGACGGACGGCGGCCCGCCTCCGTTGGCGAGCGCCAACCAGCGTAGAACCTGCCGCTGACAGCGAGCCTGTGAGGTAAGGCTCAGTTCGTCACGTCGGCCCCGAAGGGGGGCTATCGCGATCTATCGTGTTTCGGTACGCTGCTGCCGTGGACCTTCAGAAGCAGGACCTCCAGAAGCCGGATCTCCGGCAGCAGGGCGCGCCCGCCGCCTCCGAGCTCCGCGCCTCCGACGCCGAGCGCGACCGCATCGCCGACCTCCTGCACGACGCCCTGGCCGAGGGCCGCCTCACCGCGGACGAGCACGCCGAGCGCGTCGAGGGGGTGCTGCGCGCCAAGACGGTCGGCGAGCTGGAGGTCTTCGTGCGGGACCTGCCCGCTGCCCACCGCCGGAGCCCCGGCCCCGCCCACACCCCCGCCCCCTGGCGCCCCACCGCCGGTGCCATCCCGATCGACCCGGACGACAACGTGGTCGCGGTGTTCAGCGGCGCCGTCCGCAAGGGCCGCCGGCGCGCGGGCCGCCGTATCCACGCGTACGCGATCTTCGGCAGTGTCGAGATAGATCTCAGCGAGGCCCTCTTCGACCACCAGCAGGTCGTCGTCAAGTCCTTCGCGATCTTCGGCAGCGTCGACATCCGCGTCCCGGAGAACGTGTCGCTCCGCGGCATGGGCGGTGGCGTCCTCGGCAGCTTCGAGGTGGCCACGCTCGACTCGGACGACCCGGAGGCCCCCATCGTCTACGTCGACGGCTGGGCCGTCCTGGGCAGCGTCGAGGCGCGGCCGAGGCGAGGCAAGATCGTCGCGGACATCCTGGACCGGGTGCAGCGGAAGGTCGACAAGGGTTTGCGCAAGCATCTGGGGCATTGACAGCCGCGAATCCACCGAAACCGGCGGTTCGGAACTCAGTGCATAGGCGCGCGTACAGCGGGTAGGCCTTGCTGCATCGTCGCTCGCTCCCGAAGCCGTCGTCAGGAGTAGACCGTGCTGCAACCGCCGCATTCGTCCCTGCAGGTCGCTGCCGTTCCGGCCCAGCGGGTGCCGACGCGAGACAGGGACCAGGACGCCCCGTGGCACACCGAGGCCGTGTGCCGGCGCGACGAGGCCGGCCTGTTCTTCGCCCCCTCCAAGGAACCGACCGCCGCGCGGCTGTCCCGGGAGGAAGCGGCGAAGCGGGTCTGCGCCCGCTGTCCCGTGATGGTCGAGTGCCGCGAACACGCCCTGCTCCAGCCCGAGCCCTACGGCGTCTGGGGCGGCCTCACCGCCGCGGAACGCCGCGTTGTCCTGGCCCGGCGGCGCCGCCGCGAGATGGAGCTGAAGAAGACGGCCCGCCCGGCGGACCGGATAGCCGCGGCCGGCTGACGGCCGAGCAGCACGAGAAGGGCGTCCCCACCGCACCGGGGACGCCCTTTGGTTCAACCGGCCTTCTTCGGGGGCGGGCTGTATCGATATGCGGCTGCGCCGCGGGCGCGACGCCACGTACACGCCGCGGCCGCGCCGCAACCCGCGCCCCCCGGGCCGAGCGGCGCTACTTGCCCTTGTCGAAGTCGATCGCGCTGTAGGCCCGCAGCTTGCTCAGCCGGTGCTCGGAGGAGATCCGGCGGACCGTGCCCGACCGCGACCGCATCACGATCGAGTCGGTCGTCGCGGTCTCCGCCCGGTAGCGCACCCCGCGCAGCAGCTCGCCGTCCGTGATGCCGGTCGCAACGAAGAACACGTTCTCGCCGGTGACGAGGTCCTCGGTCGTCAGCACCCGGTCGAGGTCGTGCCCCGCGTCGATCGCCCGCTGACGCTCCTCGTCGTCCTTGGGCCACAGCTTGCCCTGGATCGTGCCGCCCAGGCACTTCACCGCGCAGGCCGAGATGATGCCCTCGGGCGTACCGCCGATGCCGAGCAGCAGATCGACCCCGGTGCCCTCCCGCAGCGCCAGGATCGAGCCGGCCACGTCGCCGTCGGAGATCAGCCTGATGCGGGCCCCGGTCTCCCGGATCTCCTTGATGATGCCCTCGTGCCGCGGCCGGTCCAGGATCACCACCGTCACGTCCTCCGGCGCGGACCGCTTCGCCTTGGCGACCCGGCGGATGTTCACCGACACCGGGGCGTTGATGTCGACGAAGTCGGCCGCCTCGGGCCCGGTGACCAGCTTGTCCATGTAGAAGACGGCGGACGGGTCGAACATGGACCCGCGCTCGGCGGCGGCCAGCACCGCGATCGCGTTCGTCATGCCCTTCGCGGTCAGCGTGGTGCCGTCGATCGGGTCGACGGCGATGTCGCACTCGGGCCCGGTCCCGTCGCCCACCTGCTCCCCGTTGAACAGCATCGGGGCTTCGTCCTTCTCGCCCTCGCCGATGACGACGACGCCGTTCATCGAGACGGTGGAGACGAGGGTCCGCATGGCACGCACCGCGGCGCCGTCGGCGCCGTTCTTGTCCCCCCGCCCGACCCAACGGCCCGCGGCCATCGCCGCCGCCTCGGTGACCCGGACGAGCTCCAGGGCGAGGTTGCGGTCGGGGGCCTCGGAGGGCACATCGAGTTCGGACGGCAAATGATGATGCTCGGTCATCGGAGCGCACCTTTCTGTACGGCGACGGCCGGATGAGGGTGTTGTCGCCCGACTCTATCCCCGAGTCCGCAAAATGAGCAGGGGCCCCCACGGATGAGCGCGGCAGGGACCTGCGACGATAGGGGGCGTGGCAGGCGAGAACGGCAAGCAGAAGACGGCGCGGGACATGATCCTCTCGATGGGGATCATCATCCTGGTGGCGGGCTTCGTGTACCTCTTCATCCCGCACGACGACAGCGCGCCCGACGTCAAGGCCGTCGACTACCGGGTCGAGCTGCTCACGGCACGCCGCGCCGCCTCCTACCCCGTGGCCGCTCCCGAGGGGCTGTCCGACGCATGGAAGGCCACCTCCGTCCGCTTCCGGGGCGACGAGTACGACGCCTGGCACCTCGGCTTCCACGATCCCGAGGGGGAGTACGTGGCGGTCGAGCAGTCCACTCAGCGCCGCCCCGTCTTCCTGGACGAGGCGACCCAGGGCGCTCACGAGACCGGGAAGAGCGAGAAGATCGCCGGCGAGACCTGGACCCGTTACGAGGGCGGCCGCTACGACGCGCTGGTCCTGGAGGGCACGAAGGGCTCGACGACGGTCGTGACGGGCACCGCGTCGTTCGCACAGCTGACGAAGATGGCCGAGGCGCTGCAGACGAAGTGAGCGCGCATGAGGAAGGCCCCCGGCGCAGGTGCCGGGGGCCTTCCTCGTGTGCGTCCGCGGGGGCGGCTCAGATCGTCGTGACGACCTGGTCGAACTCCAGGCGCGGGGAGCGCGGGTACCAGGCGTCCGGGCCGGGGCGGCCGATGTTGACGACCATCAGCGGGGTGTGGTCGTCGTCCAGGAACTCCTTGCGGACACCCTCGAAGTCGAAGCCGGTCATCGGGCCGGCGGCGAGACCGGCGGCGCGGACACCGACGATGAAGTACGCGGCCTGGAGGGTGGCGTTCAGCGCGGCGGCGTTCTCGCGGACCGGGCGCTCGGTGAAGAAGATGTCCTTGATCTGCGGGGCGGCCGGGAACAGGTGCGGCAGCTCCTCGTGGAACTCGTTGTCCGCGGAGAGGATCGCCACCAGCGGGGCGCTCGCCGTCTTGGGCCGGTTGCCCTCGGCCATGTGCGCCACCAGGCGCTCGCGGGCCTCGGGGGAGCGGACCAGGGTGATGCGCAGCGGGGTCTGGTTGAAGGCGGTCGGGCCGTACTTGACCAGGTCGTAGATCGCCTGCACCTGCTCGTCGGTCACCGGCTCGTCGGTGAAGGTGTTGGCGGAACGGGCCTCGCGGAACAGCAGGTCCTGGGCGGCGGGGTCAAGAACGAGGGACATGGATGCACTTTCTCGTGTCTGGTCCGGAAGATCGGCTGACGTCTTCGACCGTACGCCACTGAAGTTCAACGTTCAACTAATGTGGGGGTGTCGTGTGTCACCCGAACCGAACGGTCCCTGTTACCGCCCGTCCGCTTCCTCCGCGGCCTCCTCCGCCAGCGCCGCGTCCAGCCGCGCCCGGGCTCCGTCCAGCCAGCGCCTGCACACCTTCGCCAGCTCCTCGCCCCGCTCCCAGAGCGCGAGGGACTCCTCCAGCGTCGTACCGCCCGCCTCCAGACGCCGGACGACCTCGATCAGCTCGTCCCGCGCCTGCTCGTACCCGAGCGCCTCGCTCGTGCCCGGTGTCTCGTCAACCTCGCTGGTCATCCACCCACCCTATGTGTCCACTCGTACGGAGAACTCACCCTCGGAGACCCGCGCGCGCAGGGCCTCGCCGGCCTCCACCTCGCCCGGGTCGCGGACGGCGTGCCCGTCCGCCTTCTGCAGCACGGCGTACCCGCGCTTCAGGGTCGCGGCCGGAGAGAGGGCCACCACGCGCGCGTGCGTGTGCGCCAGCTCCGAGTCCGCCCGGTCGAGCTGGTGCCGCAGACACCGCCTGCCCCGGTCGAGCAGGTCCGCCACCTGGTCGGCCCGCCCATCGATCATCCGGTGCGGATCCTCTATCGACGGCCGTGCCAGCGCGTGCGCCAGCCCGCGCTCCTCGCGCTCCACCAGGGCGCCCACGCACCGCCGCGCCCGGTCCCGCAGCATCCGCACCCGCTCGTACTCCTCGCCGACGTCCGGCACGACCTTCTTGGCCGCGTCGGTGGGCGTCGAGGCGCGCAGGTCGGCGACCTGGTCCAGCAGGGGGTTGTCCGGTTCGTGCCCGATGGCGGACACCACCGGCGTACGGCACTGCGCGACCGTGCGGATCAGCTGCTCGTCGGAGAACGGCAGCAGGTCCTCCACGCTGCCGCCGCCCCGGGCGACGATGATCACGTCCACGTCGTCGAGCGCGTCGAGCTCCTTCACCGCCTGCACGACCTGCGGCACGGCGTGCACGCCCTGCACGGCGACGTTGCGCACCTCGAAGCGGACGGCGGGCCAGCGGTGCCGGGCGTTCTCCAGGACGTCGCGCTCGGCGGCCGAGGCCCGTCCGCAGACCAGCCCGATCAGCTGCGGCAGGAACGGCAGCGGCTTCTTGCGCTCCGGCGCGAACAGCCCCTCCCGCGCGAGGGACTTCTTCAGCTGCTCCAGCCGCGCGAGCAGTTCACCGACCCCGACGGGCCGTATTTCGGCGGCCCGCAGCGACAGCTGTCCCCGCGGGGCGTACCACTCGGGCTTCGCGAGGACGACGACCCGGGCGCCTTCGCTCACCACGTCCGCGACGGCGTCGAACACCTGCCGGTAGCAGGTGACGCCGACGGAGATGTCGTACGAGGGGTCCCGCAGCGTCAGGAACACCACACCGGCACCCGGCCGCCGCGACAACTGCGTGATCTGCCCCTCGACCCACACCGCCCCGAGCCGGTCGATCCAGCCCCCGATGAGCCGCGACACCTCGCCGACGGGCAGCGGGGCTTCCGGAGTCGTGTTCACAGCCATGCCCGCGAGGGTAGTGGGCACCGCCGACAACACGCGGTGAGGACACCGGCTCCAGCAGCGCCACGAGACACGTCCGCGCGATGAACAGCACACCCACGAACGCCACGAAGCCCACCCGGGCGGCGGTCCGCACGCCCCACTGGTTCAGCGGCGTCGTCACGACGGTCGGCGCGGTCCACACCCACCGTGACACCTCCGGGACCAGCGCGTTCATCGCCACCCCGGAGAACAGGCACGCCGCCGCGGGGATCAGGACGTAGTCGAGTATCGCCATCCAGGTCGCCACGAACCCGGCACCGCCGGGGGACGGCGCGCACACGCGATCTTCGACCCGCGGAACGCGGCCTTACGATGGGACGCATGTCTGCTTCGCCTGGCCGCCGTGTCCTGCTCGCCGCCCCCCGTGGCTACTGCGCGGGTGTGGACCGCGCCGTGATCGCCGTCGAGAAAGCCCTGGAGCAGTACGGCGCTCCGGTGTACGTCCGGCACGAGATCGTCCACAACAAGTACGTCGTGCAGACCCTGGAGAAGAAGGGCGCGATCTTCGTCGAGCAGACGGAGGAAGTGCCCCCGGGGAACATCGTCATGTTCTCCGCGCACGGCGTGGCCCCCGTCGTCCACGAGGAGGCCGAGCGCGGCAAGCTCGCCACCATCGACGCCACCTGCCCGCTGGTCACCAAGGTCCACAAGGAAGCCGTCCGCTTCGCGAACGAGGACTACGACATCCTCCTGATCGGCCACGAGGGCCACGAGGAGGTCATCGGCACCTCCGGCGAGGCCCCCGACCACATCCAGCTCGTCGACGGGCCCGGCGATGTGGCGAAGGTCGAGGTCCGCGACCCGTCCAAGGTCGTCTGGCTCTCCCAGACCACGCTGTCCGTCGACGAGACCATGGAGACCGTCGACGCCCTGAAGGACAAGTTCCCGCAGCTCATCTCCCCGCCCAGCGACGACATCTGCTACGCCACGCAGAACCGTCAGCTGGCCGTGAAGCAGATGGGCGCCGAGTCGGACCTGGTCATCGTGGTCGGCTCGCGCAACTCCTCCAACTCCAAGCGGCTCGTCGAGGTCGCCAAGATCGCGGGTGCCCGCGAGGCCTACCTCGTGGACTTCGCCGACGAGATCGACGAGGCCTGGCTGGAGGGCGTGAGCACGGTCGGCGTGACCTCGGGCGCCTCCGTCCCGGAGATCCTGGTCGAGCAGGTCCTGGAGTTCCTCTCCCGGCGCGGTTTCGAGGACGTCGAGATCGTCAAGGCGGCCGAGGAGTCCATCACGTTCTCCCTGCCCAAGGAGCTGCGCCGCGACCTGCGCGAGGAGGCCGCCGCCCTGGCCGCCGAGCGGGGCGGGGCCGGGACCGGTGAAAATTCCGGGGAGTGATCGCGGACAGGCCGGGGAGCACCGCTGTCCGGCCTGTGACCGTCAGTCGTCCGTCGTAACGTAGGGCCATGCAGATCTTCGGAGTGGACATCGGCGGATCCGGGATCAAGGGTGCGCCGGTGGACCTGGACAAGGGCGACCTGGCGCAGGAGCGCCACAAGGTCCTCACCCCCCACCCGGCCACGCCCGACTCGGTGGCCGACGGCGTCAAGCAGGTCGTCGACCACTTCGGCTGGACGGGCCCGGTCGGAGTGACCTTCCCGGGCGTGGTCACCGACGGAGCCACGATCCGCACGGCGGCCAACGTCGACGACAGCTGGATCGACACCGATGCCCGCGCGCTGCTCGGCGAGCGGCTGGGCGGGCTGCCGGTGACGGTGGTCAACGACGCGGACGCGGCAGGCGTCGCCGAGATGCACTTCGGCGCCGGCCGCGGCCGCCGGGGCACGGTGATCCTGCTGACCCTCGGCACCGGCATCGGCAGCGCGGTCTTCGCCGACGGCGTCCTCGTGCCCAACACCGAGCTGGGCCACCTGGAGCTCGACGGCCACGACGCGGAGAAGCGGGCCTCCAGCAAGGCCCGCGAGGACCACGACATGACGTGGGAGCACTGGGCGGCGCACCGCGTGCGCAAGTACCTGGCCCACGTCGAGATGCTGTTCTCGCCGGAGCTGTTCATCATCGGCGGCGGTGTCAGCCGCAAGTCCCACAAGTTCCTGCCCCACATCGAGGGCATCAAGGCCGAGATCGTCCCGGCCCAGCTGCAGAACAACGCGGGCATCGTGGGCGCGGCGATGCGGGCGGCCGGACACTAGGGCTGTCCCCGGCCGGGTGGAGTGCGGCCGGTGGTCGGCGCGGGGGTTGTGCCGGGCCGGGTGTGAGACCGGTGGTGGGCGCGGGGGCGGTTTCCGGACCGGGCGATGTCAGGTCGGCGGCCGGACTCCTGCCGCCCGCCGTCGGTGCACCAGCCGGATCCGCCGGACGATCACGATCAGCCCGGCGATCAGCGTCCCTCCGTACAGCCAGCCGGCCTGCGTGGCGAGTGCCGTCACCAGGCCCATCAGCATTCCGCCGGTCCCGCCCTCGCCGTCGGCCACCGGCAGCAGCCCCACGGTGAACGCGATGGGCAGCACGACGGGCGGGGTCATCAGGTCCCCCCGGCGCACCCAGAGGGCGCTCAGCGCGCACACCGGCAGGAACAGCACGCCGTACGCCGTCAGGGACGTTCCGAACAGCGTCGAGCAGAGCAGGCCGAGCAGGAACATCACCACCGTGCAGAACAGCCCGCTGCCCAGCCCGGTCAGCCGGGGGTTCGGGAGTCCTCCCGTGGTGGCCGCCGGTGCGGGCGCGGGCCGTCGTACCGGCGCCGGGCGGCGCTGCTGCCCGGGCGGCCGTGCCGCACGCACGGGCTCATCCCCCGCCCCCCGTCCCGACTGTGACGGCACGGGTTGCCGGGGCGGCCTGGGCCGGTCCTGTCGCGGTCCGTACCGGGGAGATCGCGTCCTGTATTGCTCCACCACACCAACTTAGGTCGTTCAATATGCCGAATGGCCCCTCAGACACACCGTCGGCCGAGCTTGGCCAAGCGTTCGATACGTCGCCGGTACGGTTCCGGACACGCCGTAGACTGGTGGATCGGCCGGTCCCCTGGCCCTCTGGCCCCGCACTCACGGGAACCGGCCCCCTGGCCCTCCACTCACGGGAAGTCGCAACGTGTCGCTCACGATCGGAATCGTCGGTCTGCCGAATGTCGGCAAGTCGACCCTGTTCAACGCCCTGACCAAGAACGACGTGCTGGCGGCCAACTACCCGTTCGCCACCATCGAGCCGAACGTCGGCGTGGTCGGCGTCCCCGACCCGCGCCTCACCAAGCTGGCCGAGATCTTCTCCTCGCAGCGGGTGCTCCCGGCCACGGTCGACTTCGTCGACATCGCCGGCATCGTGCGCGGCGCGTCGGAGGGGGAGGGCCTCGGCAACAAGTTCCTCGCGAACATCCGCGAGTCCGACGCGATCTGCCAGGTCATCCGTGCCTTCAAGGACGAGAACGTCGTGCACGTGGACGGCAAGGTCTCGCCCAAGGACGACATCGAGACGATCAACACCGAGCTGATCCTCGCGGACCTGCAGACCATCGAGAAGGTCCTGCCGCGCCTCCAGAAGGAGTCGCGCATCAAGAAGGACATCGCGCCGAAGGTCAAGGCCGTCGAGGAGGCGAAGGAGATCCTGGAGAAGGGCGACACGCTGTTCTCCGCGGGCATCGTCCAGGGCTCCGGTAACGAGGAGCTCCTGCACGACCTGCACCTGCTCACCACCAAGCCGTTCCTCTACGTCTTCAACGTCGACGAGGACGAGCTGACCGACGAGGACTTCAAGAACGAGCAGCGGGCGCTGGTCGCCCCGGCCGAGGCGATCTTCCTCAACGCCAAGCTGGAGGCGGACCTCGCCGAGCTCGACGAGGACGAGGCGCTGGAACTCCTCCAGTCCGTCGGCCAGGAGGAGCCGGGCCTTGCGACCCTCGCCCACGTCGGCTTCCGCACCCTGGGACTCCAGACGTACCTGACCGCCGGCCCCAAGGAATCCCGGGCCTGGACGATCAAGAAGGGCGCCACGGCCCCCGAGGCCGCCGGCGTCATCCACACCGACTTCCAGAAGGGCTTCATCAAGGCGGAGGTCATCTCCTTCGACGACCTGGTGGAGACGGGTTCGGTGGCGGAGGCCCGCGCGAAGGGGAAGGCGCGGATGGAGGGCAAGGAGTACGTGATGCAGGACGGGGATGTGGTGGAGTTCCGCTTCAACGTGTAGTGCCTGATTCCTTGATCGGCTGAAGTGGCTGGTCAGAGCAAGAAACCCCAGGTCAGGGGCCAGATCTTCGAATCTGGCCCCTTCCTGTTTTCTCCTGCGGATTCAGGCTGTTTCCGGGGCGTGTGCTGACTTGGTGCTGACCCTGGCAGCGGGTATCCGGGGCTCTGACCTGGGGCTCCGGCGGGGGAGGGGAGGGCAGCCGAAGGGATTGACCCGGACGAAGCGACGGCAGACCGGTTTCCCGTTCTGGAAATCCGAACCTCTTGTTGTGCAGGCCGCCGACTGGGAACGATGAACGGGACACCGGAGCACGGGAACGAGGGGGCACCGTATGAGGCTGACGAAGCTGGCTACGACCTGTGAGAACGGGGACTGTCCCACCCTGTACGCGACCGACAAGGGAACCCTGATCGTGCAGGGAGGCGTGCCGACGGGACACAGTCTCGACGTGCCGGAGGGCGAAGCCCTGGCGGAAATCCCGATGGACCTCATTCGGAAGGCAATCCGTGATCAGCGCATCTAACGACCTGGCCGCCCGGTTCTCCACCTTCCAGGAGGAGGCGTTCCGGCTGGAGACCCTCGACGACTACAGCAACTCGGGAAACCCCGCAGCCTTCCGCGCCTTCCTTGCAGGGGAGCCCAAGCCCGAGGACTACAACGCGGGCTGGTTGGAGACTGTGCGCAAGGCGACGGAGAGCGCGAAGCGCATGGTGCGCGTCCACATCCTGTCCCGCCCGCTCACGCCGTACCTCCGCTACGAGCTGGGCTGGGGCTACCAGACGAACATGACGGCGGGCGAGGAGTTCCACATCCTCGACACGACCGACCGCCCGAATCCGTTGGAAGGTGTGCCCGACTTCTGGCTCTTCGACGGGCGCGAGCCCGTCGTGCTCAACTACGACGAGAACGGGGCGTTCACCGGGCCGACCTTTGTCCCGGCACAGGGGGCGTTGCCCACGGGCGAGGAGTTCGAGTACGCGACGTATCGAAGCGTCGCCCTGGCCATGTCGGTGCCCTTCGCCGAGTGGTGGGAGAAGCACGGAGCAGCGTGAATCAGGCAGAACTGGGCGCCGCGCTGCGGGCGCTACGGCAGGCGTCCGGCAAGGAGGCCAAGGCCGTTGCCCGCAGCGCTGTCATGTCGACGGCCAAGTTGTCGAAGATCGAGAACGGCCGTGTCGCCCCGGCGGCAGCGGACGTAGAGCGCATTCTCACGGCCTTGGACGTGTCCCCGGAGATCAAGGCCGAGTACCTCGCCGTAGCCCGTGCACAGGCCACCGAGGCGACTGCATGGCGACTCTTCCGGCGCATGGGCTACCATAAGAAGCAGGAGCAGATCAGGGCGCTGGAGTCCTCGATGACGCTCCTGCGCCTCTTCCAGCCGTCCCTGGTTCCCGGTCTGCTCCAGACGCCCGAGTACATCCGGGCCGTGCTGGAGCCGAAGGGCCTCACGGACGAGCAGCTCTCCCGTACGGCTTCCGCCCGGATCGAGCGGCAACGCGTCCTGTACGACACCGGAAAAGTCCTCCACTTCGTGGTGACGGAACCCGTCCTGCGCTGGCGTCTCCTCCCGCCCGCGATGATGGCGGGCCAGCTGGATCGCATCGTGTCGGTGTCCCGCCTGCCGAACGTGGACGTGCGCGTGGTTCCCCTCGACGCGCCGCAGCGCGACGTGCCCGGTCACTCCTTCGTCATCCGGGACGACCGCGTGGTGACGGTCGAGACGACACACGCCGAGGTGGTCGTCACCGACCCACGGGACGTCTCCCTGTACGTCGAGAAATTCGACCGCTTCGTCTCCGTGTCCCTTGCCGGGGACGCAATGCGCGACCTAGTCGAGGGCATCCGGGACGCGTTCTTGCGCGAACGGGAAACGCCCTAGCTTCGGCCCCTCGGACCGGCTGACCATGGCCTTCTCGACGAGATGCGGGGAGGCGTACGAGATGCACGGAGAACCGTCGACGCTGCCGGAACCGGTGGCTTCTTCCCTACCGCCGGCACGGCCGGAACCCGTCCCGGGCTGCCGGGACTGCCTCGGCCTCGCGGTACAACGGGCCAACGCCGGGTCGGTCTGGGACTACTCCAAGGTGTCCGACATGAACGTGACCCTGCGCGCGCACCTGCGGGACGCGCACGGGGGTGGGTAATGCCCCGCGCTGTGCTGCGCTACGTCACGCACCGGATCACCCAGCACCCGGACACCGACGTGACATTCGAGGCCGAGTGCCTCCACTGCGACTGGTCAGCGACGCCTTCCGAAGACGGGGCGGCTGTGGACGTCGAGTGCATGGGACACACGGGACGCACCGGCCACGAGGGCTTCAGGCGCGTGTGTACGTCATTCGCTCTGGTGGTGCGGACGGGGTGACGGAAGAGGCGCACGCCAGGAACGGTCCGGCGGCCTTGCTCCACGACTCGCCCCTGGCAAGGGCTGCCGCCCCTTCTGTACGCAGCGATGTGACCACCGGCGCAAGGAAGTCGGCACGCCAGTGCTGCACGGTCTCCGGCTTCATGCCGCTCGCGTCGACCACAGTACCCACCCTCGCTTCGAGGACGGCTGCACCCTGCGATGCGTCGTCGCCGGTCCACTCGTCTACGTGCTGGGCTATCAGCGCCCACGTCAGCTTGATCATGGGCGGATCGTAGGGGTGGCGACGGAGAACCGGGAGAGGGCGAAGAGGGTGGGGTATGACCCCTTGGCCCTGTGCTCCAGTCCGCCGCGTCTTAGCAGCTCGGGTTCTGCCACGGTTCCAGGGTCGACGAGGGCTTCGCGCCCACGCGGTCAAGCGGGCGCATCTCCGCAGGTCAGCGGCGGCGCGAGCGTTCTGCAGGGCCTCCGCCGGCACTGCACAGGAATGAGAGGCGTCAGGCCGCAGCTTCGCCAGGGTTTTCGTCCTCGTCCTCCGAGGAGCCGCCCCGCTCGTAGCCCGACACGTCGATCTCGCGGCCGTCCTTAAGTCGCCTCTTGTGCGGGACGACGTTGTGCTTGTCGGGCGATTTCCGCTGCTCGGTCTCCTGTGTGGAGTCGGCGGCCGACTCGGCATCCTCCGCGTCTGCGGCGCCCTCGGCTTGCCCGGCGAACTCGGCTTCGTCTTCTGTCATGCCGCGCGGTGTGAGGACCCCGACCACGACAGCCATGCCTACAGTCGCCACCGCGGCTTTGGCGAGGCGGATCGTCCTGGGGTGCTTCTCGGCCCAGTCCTTTGCCTTCTCGCGGAAGGTGGTGGGCTCGCCGTCCTCGGGGGGCGTGGAGTCAGTCACGAGCACAGATCTACCGGACCCATCCCTCGCCTGTCAGGCAATCACCTGACATCGCCCGATCAGGTTTCGTGGCGCTCGTACGGCTTCGCTCTGTGGCCTGCCCGCCGGCGGCTCTGTTTGGCGTTGGCCGCGAGGTGCCTCTCCTTCCCATACAGGGCAGCTCGGCCGCTTTCTCCACTACGCTTCCCGCGTGGACTCAGCTGCCGCTTGCGTGGACTCGCATCGACGGCTGGAAACGGCCGCGCGACGTGCGTCACGCCGCAGGCATCAGGGTTGGCGGCCCGCGCGACCGCCATGACTTACCGGGAAGAAGAGCCTTGGCCCTCAAGAAGACAGACCTTTACAGCTCGCTCTGGAAGAGCTGCGACGAGCTGCGCGGCGGGATGGACGCCGGCCAGTACAAGGACTACATCCTCACGCTGCTCTTCGTGAAGTACGTCTCCGACAAGGCCAAAGCGGACCCCGACAGCCTCATCGACGTCCCGCCCGGCGGCTCCTTCGACGACATGGTTGCCGCCAAGGGGGACAAGGAGATCGGCGACCGCTTCAACAAGATCATCAGTCGTCTCGCCGAGGCGAACGACCTGCGCAACGTCATCGACCTCGCCGACTTCAACGATGAGGAGAAGCTCGGCAAGGGCAAGGAGATCCAGGACCGGCTCTCCAAGCTGGTCACGATCTTCAGTGACCTGGACTTTCGAGGCTCTCGAGCTGAGGGTGACGACCTCCTTGGTGACGCCTACGAGTACCTGATGCGCCACTTCGCCACGGAGTCCGGCAAGAGCAAGGGTCAGTTCTACACACCCGCCGAGGTCTCCCGGGTTCTGGCCAAGGTGGTTGGCATTACCAAGGACACCCGCCAGGACCAGACGGTCTACGACCCGACCTGTGGCTCCGGCTCGCTCCTCCTGAAGGTCGCCGCCGAGACCTCGCGCGGCATCACGATCTACGGCCAGGAGAAGGACAACGCCACGTGGGCGCTGTCCAAGATGAACATGATCCTGCACGGGCACGAGGACGCTGAGATCCTCAAGGGCGACACGATCACCAGCCCTCAGTTCACCAACGGCAGCGCACTCCAGACGTTCGACTTCGCCGTGGCCAACCCGCCGTTCTCGATCAAGTCCTGGAGCAACGGGCTGGAGCAGGAGTACGGCCGCTTCGAGTACGGCCGGCCGCCGGAGAAGAACGGCGACTACGCCTTCCTGCTGCACATCCTCAAGTCACTCAAGAGCACGGGCAAGGCGGCGGTCATCCTCCCGCACGGAGTGCTCTTCCGAGGCAACGCCGAAGCCGACATCCGCCAGCGCTTGCTGAAGCAAGGGTTCATCAAGGGCATCATCGGTCTCCCCGCGAACCTGTTCTACGGGACCGGCATCCCTGCCTGCATCATCGTGCTCGACAAGGAGAACGCCGTCGGCCGCACCGGCGTGTTCATGATCGACGCGTCCAAGGGTTTCATTAAGGACGGCAACAAGAACCGTCTCCGCAGCCAGGACATCCACAAGATCGTCGACATCTTCACCCGGCAGACCACGATCGACCGCTACTCGCGCATGGTCCCGCTGTCAGAGATCGCCGACCCAAAGAACGACTACAACCTCAACATCCCCCGATACATCGACTCCTCCGAGCCCGAGGACATCCAAGACCTCCACGCCCACCTGTACGGCGGCATCCCGGACCGGGACCTCGACGCGCTCAGCGGTTATTGGGACGCCTTCCCTCAGCTGCGCGCCCAGCTTTTCCAACCGAACCGCACCGGGTACAGCGACCTGACGATCGACGTCGGCCAGGTCCAGCAAACGATCCTCGACTCGCCTGAGTTCCAGAAGTTCACCGGCGAGGCCCGCGCCCTTGCCGAGGAGTGGTTCCGCGCCCATCGCAAGCAGCTCGAAGAGATCGACGCCAACACCAAGCCGAACGATCTCATCGCCACCCTCGGCGACGACCTGCTCGCCCGCTTCAAGCCGGTGTCCCTGCTGGACGAGTACGACGTATACGAGCAGCTCATGACCTACTGGCACGACGTCGTGCACGACGACGTCTTCATGATCATGAATGACGGCTGGCTCGGCGCCGCTAAGCCGCGCAGGATCGTCGTGGCCAAGGACCGCAAGCTCTCCGAGACGCCTGACCTCGTCGTCGGTACGGGCCGCAGCGCGGTCAAGTACAAGATGGACCTCATCCCCCCGACTCTCATCGTGTCACGCTACTTCGCGGCCGAGCAGACCAAGGTCGACGAGCTCGCGGCATCGGCGGAGGACGCCACCCGTGCCGTCGAGGAGTACGTCGAAGAGCACGCCGTCGAGGACGGACTTCTGGCCGACGCCATGGACGAAGGGAAGATCAGCAAGGCGCTCGCATCGGCACGCTTGAAGGTGGCCCGGCACGAGGACCCCGACGGCGACGAGGCGACGGCTCTCGCACACCTGATCAGCCTCTACAACGCAGAGGCCATCGCCAAGAAGGCCGCCAAGGACGCTGAAGCCGCCCTCAATCTCGCCACGTTTATTAAGTGCGGAGAGCTCACGGAAGACGACGTGCGGACCCTCGTGCTTGAAGACAAGTGGCGGGCGATCGTCACACAGCGCGTCGTATCCGAAGCCGAGGCGCTGACCCTCTCCTTGGTGAGGCGCCTCCGGGAACTCGGGGCGCGCTACACGACACCCGTCGGCGTGCTCACCGAGGAGCTGAAGCGCCTGGAGGCCAGGGTCGCCGGGCACCTCGTCGCCATGGGAGTCGACGCATGACCGCGGGTGCGCTGCCCCAGGGCTGGAGGGGCGTTGTCCTCGGCGATGTCGCCTCAATCTCCCGTGGGGCTTCCCCGCGCCCCATCGCGTCCCCCCGTTGGTTCAGCGACACGAGTGACGTCGGCTGGGTGCGCATTTCCGACCTCGGCCGATCGGACGGTTTGACCCTGGAGTCGACCACGCAACGGCTCTCACCCGACGGCATTGCGCGGAGCAGGTTCCTGCCTCCGGGCACGTTGATCCTGAGCATCGCGGCCACGGTCGGGGTGCCGATCATCACCGCAATTCCGGCGTGCATCCATGACGGCTTCGTGTCGGTCGAGAATCTGAAGGGGATCGATCAGACCTACCTGTTTTACGTCCTCAAGGCAGCCCAGGACGAACTGCGCACCGCCGGTCAGACCGGCTCGCAGTCGAACATCAACAGCGAGATCGTCAGGAGGCTGCCCGTCGCCCTCCCGCCTTTGGGTGAACAGAGAGCGATCGTCGACGCCCTTCGCGACTCCGACCAGGTGGTTATCGGTCTCAAGCACCTCATCGCGAAGAAGCAGCAGGTCAAGCAGGGCATGGTCCAGCAGTTCTTCGACGGTGCGACGCGTGCACCGGTTGGTGGGAACGGCGCGCGGGCAGAGCGGGAAGAACAGCAGCTCGGGAAGCTGCTCCTCCGCTCGCCTCGCTACGGGATCAACGCGGCAGCGGTGCCGCTGACTTCGAGAACGCCCACATATGTTCGCATCACGGACATTGACGACTCGGGCAGGTTCTCCCCCAAGGTCGGCGTCAGCCACCCGAAGAGCGACGACTACCGGCTCAGTCAGGGGGAGCTCGTCTTCGCTCGAACTGGCGCCAGCGTGGGCAAGTCCTATCTGTACGACCCTCGCGACGGTGAGCTCGTGTACGCGGGATTCCTGATCAATATCGCCCCCGACCCGCAGGTCCTCAACCCTGCGTACTTCGCCCTCTTCGCCCAGACCAAGGGGTACTGGGACTGGGTGGCGCGCACTTCAGTCCGAAGCGGACAACCGGGAATCAACGGCCGGGAGTTCGCGCAGCTCCCGATCTATGTTCCCGAGATCGAAGAGCAGAATGTCATCGCGAGCGTCGTGAGTGAAATCGACGCCGAAATCACGACGCTAGGCCGTCGCCTTGACAAAGCTCGGCTGATCAAAGACGCGATGGCCCGGGAGCTCCTCACCGGACGTATGCGTCTTCCTGTGACGAGAGGGCTTCATGAGTGACGTCGGGCAGGTCGAACGCAAGGCGCAGGGCCGCGTGGTCCGGCTATTCGCCGAGCGGTTGGGCTACCGCTATCTGGGCAACTGGGAGTATCGCGAAGGCACCTCGAATATCGACCTTGAGCTGCTGACCGGGAACCTGCGCGCTCGCGGTTACGACGATCACCTCATCGACAGGGCAATCGACCAGCTACAGAAGGTTGCCTCGCTCGGTGGCGGGCGTGACCTGTACGAGGCGAACCGTCACGTCTACGAGCTCCTGCGCTACGGGGTGAAGGTCAAGCCGAGTGCCAGCGAGCAGTACGAGACGGTTTGGCTCATCGACTGGAGCGACCCGCAGACCAATGACTTCGTTGTCGTAGAAGAGGTGACGATCGTCGGGCGGCAGACGAAGCGGCCCGATATTGTACTCTACGTCAACGGCCTGGCCCTGGTAACTCTGGAACTCAAGCGCTCCCGGGTGGCCGTGAGCGAGGGAATTCGGCAGACCATCGGGAATCAGAAGCCGGGGTTCATCCGGTCGTTCTTCTCCACCGTCCAGCTCGTGCTCGCCGGCAACGACGTGGAGGGCCTGCGCTACGGCGTCATCGATACGCCTGAGAAGTACTGGTTGCAGTGGAAGGAGCCCTCTGACGTCGAGGAGCCGCTGGACCGGGCTCTGCTTCAGATGTGCGGTAAGGAGCGGCTGCTTGAACTGATCCATGACTTCACCGTTTTCGACTCCGGTGTCCGTAAGGCATGCCGTCACAACCAGTACTTCGGTGTCAAGGCCGCGCAGGAACGTATCGGTCGTCGCGAGGGCGGCATCATCTGGCACACCCAGGGTTCGGGGAAGTCGCTCACGATGGTGTGGCTGGCGAAGTGGATCCGGGAGCACCAAGACGACGCCCGAGTCCTGCTGATCACCGATCGCACCGAGCTGGACGAGCAGATCGAGAAGGTCTTCAACGGCGTCAACGAGCAGATCTATCGCACCAGTAGTGGCGTGGACCTCCTGGACACTCTGAACAAGTCTGCCGAGTGGCTCATCTGCTCTCTCGTGCACAAGTTCGGTAGCTCGGCGGATGGTAAGGACGGATCCAAGGCCGACAACGAGTTCATCAAGGAGCTTAAGGCCAGGATCCCCAAGGGCTTCAAGGCCAAGGGCAACCTCTTCGTCTTCGTCGACGAGGCCCACCGCACTCAGTCCGGCAAGATGCACGACGCGATGAAGGACCTGCTGCCGGGCGCCATGTTCATCGGGTTCACGGGGACACCGCTGCTCAAGGCGGACAAGGCCACCAGCATGGAGAAATTTGGGTCGTTCATCCACACCTACAAGTTCGACGAGGCCGTCGAGGACGGCGTCGTGCTCGACCTCTGCTACGAAGCCCGCTCCATCGACCAGCACTTGACATCGCCAGCGCAGGTGGACAAGTGGTTCGAGGCCAAGACCCGGGGCATGACCGACCTGTCGAAGGCGGAGCTGAAGAAGCGCTGGGGCACGATGCAGAAGGTCGTCTCCTCCGAACCTCGGGCGAAGCAGATCGTGCAGGACATCCTGCTCGACATGGAGACCAAGCCCCGCCTGATGGACGGGCGCGGTAACGCCATGCTCGTGGGCGAGAGCATCTACCAGGCATGCAAGTTCTACGAGCTGTTCTGCAACGCGGGCTTCCGAGGGAAGTGCGCCATCGTCACAAGTTACGCCCCGAGTCCCGGAGATATCTCCAAGGAGGACTCCGGCGCAGGCCAGACGGAGAAGCTGCGTCAGTACGACATCTATCGAAGGATGCTCGCCGACCACTTCGGAGAGTCCGAAGACGCTGCCATGACGAAGGTTGACGAGTTCGAGAAAGAGGTCAAGCGACAGTTTGTCGAGGAGCCTGGCCGGATGCGCCTGCTCATCGTGGTCGACAAGCTTCTGACCGGGTTCGATGCGCCGAGCGCCACGTACCTCTACATCGACAAGAAGATGAGCGATCACGGCCTGTTCCAGGCGATCTGCCGGGTCAACCGACTCGACGGAGACGACAAGGAGTTCGGCTGCATCGTCGACTACCGCGACCTGTTCAACTCCCTACAGGACGCCATCACCGACTACACGTCCGGGGCACTCGACGGGTACGAACCACAGGACATCGAGGGCCTGCTGACTGACCGGATCGAGAAGGGGCGAGAGGCTCTCGACGAAGCGCTGGAACGAATCCGCGCGCTCTGCGAGGTGGTTGCGCAGCCCCGGAACACGCTCCAGTACCAGCAGTACTTCTGTGCGGCTGATCCCGGCAACGCCGAGCAGCTCAAGGCCAACGAGCCCAAGCGTGTCGAGCTCTACAAGGCCGTTGCCGCGGTCACGCGGGCCTTCGCCAACCTGGCCAACGACATGGAAGCCGCCGGATACACCAGCCAGGAGGCCGAGGACATCCGCGCTGAGATCCGGCATTACACGGATGTCCGCGACGAGGTGAAGCTCGGAGCCGGCGAGGACGTTGACTTCAAGCAGTACGAGGCCGGTATGCGGTTCCTTCTGGACACCTACATCCAGGCGGACGCGTCCGAGACCGTGTCCGACTTCGAGGACACCGGCCTCGTTCAACTCATCGTCGAACTGGGCGCCGGGGCCCTCGACAAGCTGCCGAAGGGAATCAAGAGCAGCCCTGAAGCCGTCGCCGAGACGGTCGCCAACAACATGCGCAAGCTGATCATTGAAGAGCATGCGACGAATCCGAAGTACTTCGACAAGATGTCGGAGCTGCTCGACGCCATAATCGAGGAGCGGCGCCAGGGCGCGATCGAGTACCAGGACTACCTCGCCAAACTGCTGGAGACTGCCGCGCAGCTCGGTAGGGGAGAGTCCGACGACACGTACAAGTACCCCGCCTGGGCCAACAACGGGGCGAAGCGGGCCTTGGTCGACTTCTTCCTCCCTGATGAGCGACTGGCTGTCGAGGTCGACACCGCGGTGCTCCACTCGAAGCCGCATGCATGGGTGGGTAACCCGTTAAGGGAGCGGAAGGTTCGGAACGCGCTGAAGCGAGCGCTGCCCGACGATTTCGACCGGCTTGATGAGCTCCTTGAACTGGTGAAGGCAAGGCATGAGTACCACTAGCGCCCGTCTCGCGGTCCGGGGCATTGACGTCCACGTGGTCTACAAGGACATCAAGAACCTGCACATCGGTGTGTACCCCCCCATAGGGCGCGTTCGGGTGGCCGCGCCTCAGCAGCTGGATGACGATCAGGTCCGCCTGGCCGTCATCCAGCGGTTGCCGTGGATCAAGCGTCAGCAGGATCAACTGCGCTCGGCGGAGCGTCAGTCAGTGCGCGAGATGGTCAGCGGAGAGTCCCACTACGTGTGGGGCGTGCGACGACGCCTGAAGGTCATCGAGCGGCCGGGACGCCCGCATGTAGAAATCGACGGCGACCGTATGGTGCTCTACGCGCCGAGCGGGACGAGTGAGGAGCGCCGTCGCGACCTGCTCGACCGGTGGTGTCGCGAGCAACTCCGTCAGGCGATCCCTGCGCTCATCGAACGCTGGGAGACGAAGCTCGGGGTTTCGGTGCCGTGGTGGGGTATCCGCCGGATGAAGACCAAGTGGGGCTCCTGCAACCGAGAGACCCGCCGCCTGTGGTTCAACTCCGAACTGGCCAAGAAGCATCCAGAGTGCCTTGAGTACGTCGTCGTTCACGAGATGGTCCACTATCTCGAACGGGGACACGGCCAGCGCTTCGCCCAGCTGATGGATGGCTTCCTGCCGGACTGGCGTAGTCGCCGTGATCGCCTGAATAACGCACCGCTCTCTGACGAGCTTTGGACGGGGCGTTGAGTGTAGCGAGGACTACTTGTGTCCGACGGGGCCTTCTCTACGGCAACAGCCCCATGTCTGCCCTGAAGCCCGTAGGGACAGTGGACGCATTTCCGTTGCTCGAAAATATCGAGTGACGTTTATCAGCTATACGAGTTAAAGATGGGGGAGGCGTCCAGCTTCCCCTCAGTCCCATCAGATGACGATGACGCGGAAGGTGCTGACCCCATGGCGAAGCTTCGGTTGACCGTAGGGCGGGGGCACGTTGAGGAGCTGGCACGCCTGCGCCATCCTGTCGGAGCCGTCGAGGAGCTGATCTGGAATTCTCTCGACGCGGACGCCGAGACTGTCACCGTCGTGCTTGAGCGCAACGACTTCGGTGGAGTCGACCGGGTCGCCGTGATCGACGACGGCACTGGTATCGCGGCGGAGAAGTGCGGCGACTACTTCGAGCAGATCGGTACGTCCTGGAAGAAGCGCACGCAGGTCAGCGAGGTCAAGAAGCGCGTGCTGCACGGGAAGAACGGACGAGGCCGTGTCCGGGCGTTTGCCCTCGGCAGTGAGGTGCGCTGGACCAGCGTGAGCGAAGTGCATGGGGCCCGCCGTCGTGTCGTCATCGAGTCCGATCGCAGCTCCATGGACGAGTTCGACGTCAGCGATCCCGAGCCGACGGCCGACGTAACGGGGACGGTCTTTGAGGCGTTCGGCGGGGAGGACCTCCAGAAGCTGACCGAGGACGCCGCCCGTACCGCGCTCACTGCCGCCTTCGCACTCCACCTGGAGGCGTACCCGGATATCTGCATCACCTACGACGGGACGCGGCTGGACCCGGCGTCGGAGCAGGTTCACGTCGATACGTACGAGGTGGCGGCTCCGCCGGACAGTTCTCACCCGTCGGCCCAGCTGAAGATCATCGAATGGTCGCGTCCGTACTCCCGGGCTCTGATCCTCTGTGACGGCCGAGGTATGTCCTTGGCGCAGCTGAAGCCGGAGATCCAGGCTCCGGGCTTCCACTTCACGGCGTACCTGTCCTGGTCGGGGTTCGAGGACGATTCGGTCGGCGACCTCGCCTTCGCCGATTGGACACCGGAGGGGCCCGCTGCCGAGGTACTGGCCGAAGCCCGGGAGCGAATGCGTGAGCACTTCCGTTCCCGCGCCGACGAGCGCCGTCGTGAGCTCGTCGACTCGTGGCGTGCGGAAGGCTTCTACCCGTATACAGGCGAGCCCGCCAATGACCAGGAGCGCGCGGAGCGCGAGACCTTCGACGCCGTGGCGACCGCGGTCGTCCGGCACCTGCCGGCGAGCAAGAGGGCCCAGAAGGTGTCCTTCGCGCTTCTGCGCTCCGTCTTGACCCACGAGCCGGGTGAAGTGCTGCGTATCGCCGAGGAGCTCTTCGCGCTCTCCAAGCAGGAGCAGACAGAACTCAGCCGGCTGCTGGACCGTACGCCGCTGTCCGCCCTGATCAAGGCGTCGACAGCGACGACCGGACGCCTCGACTTCTTGTCGGCTCTGGAGCACCTCGTTTTCGAGCCCGTGGCCAAGGGGCGGGTCAAGGAACGCACCGAGCTGCACCGGATCCTGGAGAACGAGTGCTGGATCTTCGGTGAGGAGTACGGACTGCATGTCAGCGACCGCAGTCTCAACGAGGTGCTGAGGCAGCACTGCCGTCTACTCGACCGGGACGCGCCGGCTCCGGACCCTGTCCTGAGAGAGGACGGGAGTCGGGGGATCGTTGACTTGATGCTGTCCCGTGCTGCCCGGCAGCGGAAAGGGGAGCGTCACCATCTCGTGGTGGAACTCAAGAGGTCGAGTGTCACGCTCGGTATGACTGAGTTTGCGCAGATCAACAGTTACGCGCAAGCGGTCATGAGCGACGACAGGTTCCGGGAACCTAAGGTGACTTGGGACTTCTGGCTCGTCGGCAACGCGATGGACGACGGCCTCCGCCAACTCGCCCACCAGCCGGACCGAATGCCCGGATGCGCTGTCACGCAGCCGACGTACCGGATCTGGGTGCGTACCTGGGGCGAGATCATTGAGGATGCCCAGGAGCGGCTTCGTTTCTACAGCGAGCAGCTTGAGTACCAGTCGTCGACCGAGCACGCTATGGACTATCTGATCAGGGAACACGCCGATACGGTCGTGGACCTGGTGAACGACGGCACAGTACCCGCGGCGAGGTCGGGGGACAGCGGTTCGGTCGGAGCTGCCGTCACCCCGTGAGGGGTGTCTTGGGGTAGATCGACGTTGTACGCAGCGGCGGTGAAGAGCAACGGTGGACGGGCAAGGACGAAGAGCCAGAGCAAGGCATGAGCCTGAACAACTCCTGACGAGATGGCCGCCCTGCGGCCCGAGGAAGGCAGCGGCGAAGAGGTCAGCAGGGAAGGGGAAGCCGAGCATGGTGAGTCGTCTTCTTGAAGAACGGCCGACAGGCCGCTTCCTGGTCGAACTGCTTTACCTCTTCACGTACTTGCTCTTCGCCGCTGCACAGGCTCACGGCTTCGCCGCTGGACGTACTCGCGTACTTACGTAAAGCGTCTTGCTGTTTCAGCGGATCCTTCGGGGAGCCGCTGTCTTGCCTGAGAGACATCGAAGCTTCTGGCCTTCGCAGTCCCCAGCGGCCTGCGTGCTGGTCGGCCGGAGGCCGCCAGAGTTCAGAGAGCCTGACGTACTTACATAGGTACGCAAGTCATGTGCGGAGCGAGGCGTGCCGAGCGGAGCGAGGTGGGTGCTGATGACGATGTCTCTATAAGGGGGAGGCGTCATCATCAGCAGCTCACTACGCCGCTGCCCACCCCTCCCCGCTGTGGACGACGAGCTTCGGGAGCTCCGCCCGGAGGGTGCTGACCGCCTTGCCGACGGTGGCGGCGTAGCGGTGGGCGAGTCTGGCGATAGACGTCTCTTCCGGCTGTTCCCTGAGGATCTGCTGGGCGAGGAGCTCCTGCCACGGAGCCGCTGTCTGGATGCTCGGCTCGCGCTGAGGCTTCGTGTCTACGCGCTCCCATATCGGCACCTCGCTGGACTCGCTGGCTGGGCGCACGGAAACGTGCAGGTCCAAGTCCTCCGTGGCGCGATTGATGGCAGTGTGTATCCGGCGTCCGTGCTTCCCGGAGTTGCGCAGGGCCACCACGGCTCGGGCGCCGGCTGCGATCGCACGGCCGCCGATGGGGGACGAGGCGACGGTCATGCCTTCCGCTGCCCCCTTGGGGGTGTGGGTCACGAGCAGCGTGGGGATGCCCGCTTCGCTGATCGGCTTCAGGCTGCGCATGATGCGCTGTGCGGTGACGGGGGACGAGATGTCTTCGCCGGGGGCAAGCGCACCGATGATGTTGTCCAGGACGAACAGGCCGGGCTTCATGTCGATGAGGTCGTCCACGATGCTGGGCCAGTAGCCGGAATGCCCCGGATCCTCGACGGGAAACACGGTGATCGAGTCGTCTGGAACGGCGCCGTGCAGGCGCTCCTTCAGCTCCTCAGGTGCGCCGTCGTCCGTGAGGCCGTAGACGATGTGGTCCAGCTTCTGATGTACGGGCTGACCGAGGAACGTCGGCTCTCCGTTGAGCAGAGCAATGCCCATACCTGCGCTGAGCAGGGTCTTCCCGGCCTTCGGCTCTCCGGACAGGACCGTAATCCTGGTAGTGAGCAGATCGCCGATGAGGAATGCGTCCTCGTACGGAACGCGCTCGATCTGGTGGAGCAGTCGGCCTCTGGTTTTGATGGCACCCATGGCGGAGACCGTCCCTTCTTGCGGCGCGTAGGTGCGCCGATGCCCTCCCGCCGGGCGGCGGGATCATGTGACCTCCTTTCGATTGGGTGCAGACGGGGAGAAGGTCAGTCAGGCCGAGACGGGGCACTCTCGGTCGATCCAGCGGTCGACCTCTGACAGTCGGAAGCGGAGGCTTCCGCCGACCTTCCGGGACGGGATGCCGAGAACCCGATGGTTGTTGTAGATCCACGCGGGCTTCTTGCCCAGGTACTCGGCCAGCTCGTCAACGGTCATGAGGCGGTGGTGGTGCAAAGGCGAACTCCTGTCGATGGTGGGCGGGGCCTTCACATCTTGAGTGGATCAGTCTGGCTTGGTCAAGTCCGGCGTTGTCTTATCCGGACTTGACTGGGGTGTGGTGGCTACTTACGGTGCAGCTATGAACTCGACACCTAAGCCACCGGATGCCGAGCCCCGAGACGGTGTGACGGTCATCAAGCGCATGGGTGCCTGGGCAGTGACCATGCACTGGCCCAAGGGCACCGCCGGAACCGTGGGGCCGCGAGAGATCCACATTGCTCCTGCGGATGATGCCGACCCACAGGAGGTAGCGCGCGGCATCTCCAGCACCGTCCTTCGGCGGATCAGCACTACGCCAAGCGCGGACTTCGCTGCGATGCGGTCGCTGGCGAAGGCCACAGACTTGGAGATCCGCGAGCTTGGCGAGCGGTTGGCTTGCCTTCCGGGTGGCCTCACAGATGAGCGGCTGGCGGTGCTCTCCGCCCTCTACGTGCACTTCGTCGATGCAGGAGAGCGCGCCCCCGCCCAACGCTTGGCGGTGGGGTTCGACCTGAATCCGGCCACGGTGAAGGGGCACCTACGCGCCGCGCGGCAGCGAGGCTTCCTGACCAAGGTCGAAGGCAAGGCGGGTGGGCAGCTCACGGACAAGGCAGTGCAGATACTTAGGGGGATGAAGAGTGGCGCAGGTACTGAAGAAGTGTGACTGCCGGAACAAGACCAGGTGCGTGCACCTGTGGACCGTCCGCTACCGCGAGCCCGGCGGGCGGACCGGGCGTCAGCGGGAGAAGTCGTTCCCTACGAAGCGGGAAGCCGAGAGCTTCGGCGTTAAGGCGGAGAACGACAAGCGGGCCGGGGTGTACATCGACCACCAGCTCGGGCAGATCTCCATGCGCAAGTGGGCGGAAGAGTGGCTCGCGCAGCACCAGGTGAACGAGTCGACCCGACGGAACTACCAGAGCTTCATCTCGAACCACCTGGTTCCCGCACTCGGTGCCCGCACCCTCGCCAGCGTCACCATCCCGGACGTGAAGAAGCTTCAGACGGCCATGGTGAACGGCGGACTGGCGGCATCGACGGTCAACGACCGTATGAACATCCTACGCGCCATGATGGCGACGGCCGTCAAGGAACGGCGCATTTACGAGAGCCCCTGTGACGGCGTACCGCCGATCAAGACGGCGGGCGCCGCCGTCGATCCGGACGAAATACCCACGCTCGCGGAGGTGTACGCCATCGCTGCGGCCATGTCCGATCAGTACCGGCTCACGGTATGGCTCCAGGCGGGTGCTGGGCTGCGTATCAGCGAGGCTCTCGGGCTGACCTCCGACTGCCAGCGAGAGGGCTTCCTGCGGTTGCGCCGGCAGATCAGCGCCAAGGCGAACCAGGGTGACTGCGTGACCCGCTTCGTGCCGCTCAAGCACCGCACGGCGGACGAGTACCGGGACGTGCCCACGCCGACGTTCCTGGGCCAGGAGATCAGCAATCACCTCAAGCGCTGGGGCACGGTCGAGGTCGACGGCGTAGAGGCGCTGTTCGCGCCGCGTGAGCGGGGCAAGGGGAAGATGCCCACGGCTTCGACGTACGGCTATCACTGGCGGAAGGCGTGCGTAGCGGCGGGCGTGGTCACCCCGGACAAGAAGCCGAAGTGCACCCCTCACTCGCTGCGCCACTTCTTCGCGTCGACGGCGCTCGCGAACGGCGTCCCAATCCATGAAGTGAGCCGCTGGCTCGGGCACCGGAACATCAAGACGACCGTCGACACGTACGGGCACCTGGTGCCGGAAGCGTGGGACCGGTGCCGGGACGTGATGCAGCAGGCGCTTCGGCCGTCTCCGGTGCGTGCCGTCACCGTGGCGGCATGACGTGCTGACCCGACGACGCGGTGCTGACTTGGTGCTGACCCTGCACCCCTGCGAGGGGACGCAACCCTTGGGAACACTGGGGAGGAAGGGGTTCCATGAACGTTCCGGTTCAACGTGTAGCGGGTGACTTGGCACCACTTCGCAGGGGTCTGACTCTTTGGGGTCAGGCCCCTGGATTTTTACCGTGCTGGATAGGTGCTTGATGGGATGAGGCGGGGATGGCGCTCCGAACGCCCCTGGCTGCCTTTCCCGCAGGTACTGGCTGCACGTCACGGACAACTCGGGCGCGCTGTCGGCCGGTCAGCCGCGTTGCCGACGGGCGCGCAGAGCGCTCCAGTGGCGCAGGCGCTCGGTGATCTGGGCTTCGTAGCCGTTGCGGGTGGGCTGGTAATACGTCTCGCGGTCCATGTCGTCGGGGAAGTAGTCGTCACCGGAGAAGCCGTCGGCCGTGTCCGGGTCGTACTGGTAGTCCTTGCCGTAGCCGAGGTCCTTCATCAGCCGGGTCGGGGCGTTGAGGATGTGGGCGGGCGGCATGAGGGAGCCGGTGTGCCGGGCGGATCGGTGTGCTGCGTTGAAGCCGCGGTAGACGCCGATGGACTTGGGGGCGGTGGCGAGGTAGACGACGGCCTGGGCGATCGCCAACTCACCCTCGGGGGAGCCGAGTCGCTCGTAGACGTCCCAGGCGGCGAGGGCCTGTTGGATGGCGTGCGGGTCGGCCATGCCGATGTCCTCGTTCGCGAAGCGGACCAGGCGGCGGGCCACGAACAGCGGGTCCTCGCCGCCGTCGAGCATGCGGGCGAGCCAGTACAGGGCCGCGTCCGGATCGGAGCCGCGCATCGACTTGTGCAGCGCCGAGATGAGGTTGTAGTGGCCCTCCTGCGCCTTGTCGAACAGCGGGGCCCGCTGCTGGATGTGATGGGCGAGCCCGGCGGTGTCCAGGGGAGTCCCGGTGTCCGGGAGGGCCTGGAGTTGTTCGGCCATGTTGAGGAGGTAGCGGCCGTCGCCGTCGGCCATGGCGATCAGGGCGCGGCGGGCGTCATCGTTCAGAGGCAGATGGTGGCCGGTGAGCTGCTCGGCGCGGTCGAGGAGCGTGGACAGCGCTGCCTCGTCGAGGCGTTTGAGGACGAGGACCTGGGTGCGGGAGAGGAGGGCGCCGTTGAGCTCGAAGCTCGGGTTCTCCGTGGTGGCGCCGATCAGGGTGACGGTGCCGTCCTCGACGTACGGCAGGAAGCTGTCCTGCTGGGCCCGGTTGAAGCGGTGGATCTCGTCGACGAACAGCAGGGTGCCCTGACCGATGCCGCGTCGGCTTCGTGCGGCGGCGAAGACCTTGCGCAGCTCGGCCACGCCGGAGAAGGTGGCCGACACCGGTTCGAAGGCCAGGCGACCGGCGTCCGCGAGGAGCCGGGCGATGGTGGTCTTGCCGACGCCGGGCGGGCCCCACAGGACGGCGGAGCTGAGGCGCTGCTGGGCGACCATGCGGCCCAGCGGGGCGTCCGGGGCAAGGAGGTGGTCCTGCCCGACGACATCTTCCAGCCGGGTGGGGCGCAGGCGGTCGGCGAGGGGCCGGGCGGGCTCCTCGCCGAAGAGCGGCAGGGTCGCTTCGGTCGGTTCCATCGGTCTCTCGGGTCGGAGGCGGACGTGTGCGGAAGCGGCGAGCCTTGCACGGGGCACTGACAGGCGTCGGCTCAGCCACTCGTGGGGAGGCTCGCGGAGCTCATCGAGCCCCGGGGCGGTCGCGTCGCGGCAGCGCCTCGACGACCAGGTCGTAGGAATTCTCGACCGCGTCGGTGACCAGTCGCTCGGTGATGCCGGGGCCTGGTCCCAGGGAGATCCAGTGCCGTTTGTCGAGGTAGCGGCCCGGTGTGATCGAGGCGTGGCCGCGTACGTGCGCGCGGGCGTGTTCGGGTTCGCACTTGACCGTGATGATCTGCTCGTCCGGGTCGTCGGTGACGATCAGGAACACTTTCCCCGCGACCTTGTACACGTCGAGTCCGGGGGTGAAGGGGTATCCGTGGCTGACGTCGGGGAGGGCCAGGGCAGCCTGGCGGGCGGTGTGCTGGAGCTGGTCACCGGCCGCGCTCACCGGCCCGCCCGGGTGCCGGTGCCGTAGGTGTGCGGGTCGACGGGCTGCTCGGCCCTGGGCAGGTGGGCGACGACGAGCCGGTAGGAGTCGGTGACGAGTTCCTCGACCAGCTTCTTGTCGACGCCTTCCCCGCCCTCCAGGGTGATCCAGTGCCTCTTGTTCATGTGGTAGCCGGGGGTGATGTGGCTGTACTGCTCCCGCAGGGCGTGGGCCTCGCCCGGGTCCGCCTTGAGGATCACGACGGGACGCCCCGGGACCTCGGTCATCAGCATGAACACTTTGCCGCGCACCTTGAAGACCTCCCAGTCGGGGCCGAAGGGGTGCTCCAGCTGGGCTCCGGGGAGTTCCTCCGCGCAGTCGGCGGCGGTCTTGTGCAGGGCCGATCCGTTCATGGGTGGTGAGCCTTCCCAGGTGGTGACGGACTGTGACATCGAAGGAGGCGCAGGGCGCGCCGCGCGGGCGCGCCGGCACGTCCCATCCTTCCGTCGAAGCCGACTGGAATGGCGGTAGGCTGCGGACACGTGATGGTCGACAAGCGACACTCAGGGCCCCGCAGGCAGGCCGGACCGGCTGCGGTTCCGCTGTACGGTTTCCAGCCCCCGGTCGGTACTCCCTACGGCCTTGAAGTGAGTACCGTCGAGGATTTCTTTGCCCAGCACGACGACTGGCCGTGGAACCCGCCCCGTCCGGGCCGTGCCACCTTCCACTACCTGATCCTGGTCACCGAGGGCGAGCTGCGGCACGACGTCGACTACGTCACGCGGACCGTCGCCCCCGGCCAGTGGCTGTGGGTGCGTCCCGGGCACGCGCAGTGCTGGCATCCTCCCGGCGCAGCCCGCGGCCCCTTCATCCTGTTCGAGCCGGACGTGCTGCGGCCCGACATCGCCCGTCTCCTGGCCCCGCTCACCGGGCACGAGGCCCCCGCCGTGCTGAGCCCGCACCCCGACGACACCGCCTGGCTCCACCAGACCGCGCTCCAGCTCCTCGACGAACACCGCGCACTCGGGCGCCGCCCCCTCGACATCCACCACGCCCTGCGCCGCAGCCTGCTCGAATCCCTGCTGCTGCGCCTGGCCAGCTCCCCGGGCATCGCCCCCGTCGGCACGGCCAGGGCCAACACGGGCCGCACCGACAGGTACGGACGCTTCCTGGACGCCCTGGAGCTGCACTTCCGTGAACTGCACCGGGCCGCGGACTACGCAGAGTTGCTCGGCTGCTCGGTCCGCACCCTCAGCCGCGCCGCACGGGACGCCACCGGCAAGGGCGTGCGTGAACTCATCGACGAGCGGCGCCTCCTGGAAGCCCGGCGCCTGCTGGGCGGCGCCCGGTGGGACGCCCGGGCCGTGGCCGTCCACCTCGGCTTCACCGATCCCGCGAACTTCGGCCGCTTCTTCCGCGACCGCACCGGTCTCACCCCCGCCGTCTACGCGGCCGGCGACACCCCGTGAGCGGAGCGCGGCGGCTGACCGACCTCTGACCGCCCGCGGGCCGGCCACCTTGCCGGGGCCCGGCTTGCGGTGGGTGGCGAACACCGGGTCGCGCACTGCCCTCTGGCTTTCAGTCCGGCCGACAGGGCCCGGCCCTCAGGCCGTTCGCCGCACCGCTGAGGCTCGCCCTCGACGGCAGCTCACCGGTGCCGCGGCCCCATGCGGTGCCCGCTCGGCTGGCTTCCCAAGGTCCTCCGGGCCCGCCGATGGCAGACCCCACAAGCATTGGAAGTGTCACCTGCTGACCACCAGGTGACCGCTGCGCGCCGGGCGTTTTGTCGTATCCCGGGAAACGATGGGAGACGTCACCGCGAGCAACCAGCCGCCGAAACACCGCGCGAAACGCCCGAACCGCGCTGGAAGGACACGTCATGACCGCTACCGTTCCCAAGGCTCCGACTGCACCAGGGGTGCGGTCCTGGTGGGGGATTCCGTACGCCACCGCCGAGCGGTACCGCCGCCCCGTGGTCGCGGACTTCGATCCGGACCTTCCCTACGACCGCAAGGGCGTCGTCTCGATCCAGCCCGACAGCGGGGACTGGCTCGAGGCGGACAACGGGATGGGTGAGGACTGCCTGAACCTGAACGTGTGGGCCCCCGAGCAGCCGGCCGGCAAGGCGCTCCCGGTGACCGTGTATGTCCACGGCGGCGGATTCGAGGTCGGCGCGAACACGCAGATCACCTCGAACGCCTCAGGTCTCGCCGCGTCCGGGCGGATGGTGGGCGTGTCGGTCAACTACCGGCTCGGTGCCCTGGGCCCGCTCTCGCTCTCGCAGTACGGCGGGAAGCTCGCCGAGGCCAGCAACCTCTTCCTCCAGGACATCATCGCCGCGCTGACCTGGATCCAGCGGAACATCGCCCAGTTCGGCGGCGACCCCGACAACGTAACGGTCTACGGACACAGTGCCGGCGCCTACTCCACCTTCGGGCTGCTGGGAGCCTCCTCCGCCGACGGCCTGTACCGGCGGCTGGCCGGGTTCTCCGGCGGGCCCGCGCGCAGCATCCCGGCCTGGTGGGCCGAGGAACTCGCGCACCTGTTCGTCACCGAACTCGGCGTGGCGGACAACCCGGAGAAGCTGCTCGATCTCGACCCGTTCTCCTTGCGGGACGCCCTGCGCAAGGTCGCCCCGACGGACCTCGGAGTCCGCGGCGGGGTGGACAACAAGGCCACCGGCGTCGTCCTGGACATCGGGCAGCCGGGCGCGGTGGTGCACGCGCACCCGATGGACGTCCTCGCCACGGGCGCGCACCGCAACGTCGACATCCTGCTGAGTATGGCCAGCGACGACATGGGCTGGTGGGTGGCGAACGACCTCGACCGCTTCGACCCGGGCACCGTCGACCGCGTCGTCGACGAGGTCGCGGGGTGGCGTATTTCCCGCTCCCGCGCGCAGAAGATCGTCGACGCCTACGACCGGGGCGGCCGTACCCCGGCCGAGGTCCGCGCCGCGGTCATGGCGGACTACCTCTTCGCGATCCCGGCCGCCCGCGGCGCCCTGGCCCACGCCGCTGCCGGCGGCAATGCCCACCTCCTCCTGATCGGCCCCGCCGAGGGCGCGCCCGCCGTGCACGGCACCGAGATGTACGCCCTGGTCGGCCAGGAACGGCCGGGCCGCAGCGCCGAGCAGGCGGAGCGTGACACCCGTATCCGCGACATCGTCCTCGACTTCGCCACCGGCGAGCACTCCCGCCTGTGGCCCGCCGTCACGGACAAGCCCACCGCGGGAACCGTCGGCAACTCTCCCTTCGAGGGCACCGCCCACTACCAGCAGGTCCTCCACCTGTGGGAAGGCATCGACCGTCCCTGACGGCCCGGCACGCAGAACAAGCAGAACAAGGAGTACGACATGAGCCACCCCACAGCGGCCGATGCCGCCGCGCCGGCGACGATGCGGGCCGTCGTCGTCACCCGGCCCGGCGGCCTGGAAGCGCTGGAGATCAAGGATGTCCCGGTGCCCGTCCGCAAGCCCGGCTGGGTGCGGATCAAGGTCAAGGCGTTCGGTGTCAACGAATCCGAGGTCACCACCCGCAAGGGCGAGTCGGACGCGGTGGTCACCTATCCGCGCGTTCCCGGTATCGAGGGCGTCGGCGTGGTCGATGAGGCCGACGAGGACAGCGGGCTGCGGCCGGGCCAGCAGGTGGCCACCATGATGGGCGGCATGGGCCGCTCGTACGACGGCGCGTATGCCCAGTACGTGACCGTCCCCGCGGCGCAGGTCATCCCGTTCGAGACCCGCCTGCCGTGGGAGGTCGTCGGTGCGCTTCCGGAGATGTTCCAGACCGCCTACGGATCGCTGACCACCGGCCTGGACCTCAAGGCCGGGCAGACGCTGCTGATCCGCGGCGGCACCTCCACGGTCGGGCTGAGCGCGGCCACGATCGCGAAGGACCTCGGCGCCACCGTCATCTCCACCACCCGCAGCGAGGCGAGGGCCGGGGAACTGCGGGCGGCGGGCGTCGACCACCCCCTCGTCGACAACGGCACCCTCGCCGACCAGGTGCGCGAGCTGTTCCCGGACGGTGTGGACGCCGCACTGGAACTGGTGGGCTGCTCGGTCCTCGCCGACACCCTCCGTACCGTCCGCCGGCACGGCACCGTCTGCTTCACCGGAGCCCTGGCGGGCCAGTGGACGATCCCCGACTTCACCCCGTTCATGATCCCGGGCGGGGTGCGCCTGACCTCCTACGGCGGTCAGGCCGCCGACCTCCCGGCCGACGTCTTCGCCCACCAGCTTCAGGACATAGCCGAAGGACGCCTCAACGTCCGGGTCGCGAAGGTCTACCACGGCCTGGAGCAGGCCCGTGACGCCCAGGCCGACGTCGAGTCCGGCACCACGCCGGGCAAGCACGTCGTCGTGCTGGACGACTGAGACCTGGACGACTGAGACCCGGGCCCCTGAGAGACCCGGGCGGCTGAGAAACGACGACCAACCACCCCCGATGCCCGCCGGTCGACAACGGCCGGCCCCAGCATCCGTAAGAGAGACCGGCAAAGGAACTGACATGGGCGTCGACAGGGCGGAGATCAGCACGACCATCCTGGAGTTGGAGAAGTCCTTCAACGAACGGTGGAGTATCGGCGACAACCGCGGCTACCTCGACAACTACGCCGAGGAGGTCAGCTACTTCGATCCGATCCTCGAGGAACTGGTCGTGGGACGCGACAAGGTCATCGCACACATCGAGTCGATCTACTCGAACCCGCACATCGTGCGCAGTGAGTACCTCAACCCGGCGGTGAGCGTCGCCGACAGCGGTGACTTCGCGGTCCTGGCCTACAACCTGAACACCTACGTCCTCGACGACGACGGCAGCGAACGGCAGCTGCGCGCCTGGAACGCCACCGAGGCGTACCGGCTGATCGACGGCGAGTGGCACATCGTGCACTCCCACTGGGCGTTCCCGCAGACCGCGACGACAGCCGTCGCCTCCTGACGGCAAAGGGGCC
The DNA here is from genome assembly GCF_040302345.1 of Streptomyces sp. NPDC126510. NCBI lineage: Bacteria > Bacillati > Actinomycetota > Actinomycetes > Kitasatosporales > Streptomycetaceae > Streptomyces > Streptomyces sp. NPDC126510. The sequence goes on from NZ_JBEORR010000003.1 coordinate 305,215, forward strand.
TCCGCCGCGTTTCCGTCACGCCCGCCAGGCGGCCCTGGCCCTCCCCGACGTCAGCCACGGATACCGCTTCACCCCCGGACTCGACGTGTACAAGGTCGCGGGCAAGGTGTTCCTGATCGTCACAGGTCGTACCGAGTGTGCCATGTGTACACAACTGCTCCGCAGGCCCTGCGGGTGTCGGCCGAGCGCTGCGGTGTCGCGTGGCTCGGGCGCTCCGTCCGGCCCTAGCGGATGACCCTGCACCGCACGACTCTCGAGCGTTCGTGCAGGCAGCGGAGGGCTACGGCTGCGCCGACGGTGGTGGCGAGGGCGAGCACAGCCAGGACGGCCCGCGTCCTGCGGTCCAGGACGCGCGGGGGTGGCTCGGGAGTGTTCGTCTCGGGGGAGATGCCTCTGCTGATCCGCCGCCAGACGCGTTCCGGGGGTGCTGTCGGCAGGTCCACCAGTCGCGCGGTGCGGGCCGCGTTCACCAGGCGGGTCAGGACGCGGAGTTCGTCACGGCAGCGGGCGCACTGGTCGACGTGACGCAGGGCCTCGGTGTCGGCCTCGGTCGGGGTGGCGTTGCCCAGCGCCAGTTCCACCAGGTGCGCGGGCTCTACGTGGGCCACTGCACCCTCCCGGACTTCACGGGCTCCGCCGTGACGACGAGGTTGGACAGGTAGCCGCCCCGCTCGGGGACGAACGGGGGCGCGCAGGTGATGAGCGTGAGGACCGGGGCACCGGTGCGGCGGAACGTCGAGGACGGCAGCTCGTCCTTGGGGACGGTGACGCGTGAGACGACGCGGTACCGCACCGGTTCCGCCCCGGCTCGCCGTACCTCCACGCGGTCCCCCCGCCGTACGCCGTACAGCGCGGCGAATTCGCCGATGGCTCCGGTGTCGCCGTCCACATGGCCGACGAGCACCGCCGAACCCGAAGCGCTGCCCGGCGCCGGGCCGTAGCGGTACCAGCCGGCCACGGACGGCTCGTCGGGGACCGCCATCTCGCCCCGGTCCGTCACGCCCACCGGGGTGACCCGGGCATCGACGCCCGCCTGGGGCAGCAGGACGCGGCGGGGTGGCGGGGCCGGTGCCGTCCACGGTGCCGTCTTCGTCGTCGAGTCGGTCGTTTGCCCGGACGGCGCGGTCGTCGGGTCGGCTGTCCGCCCGGACCGGCCGGCCGTGAAGTCGGGGGGCGGTGCGGCCGGTTGCGACGGCCCGGCCGGGAGACCGAGGGCGGCTGCCAGGGCGGCAGCCGCCAGTGTCGGTCCCGCCGGCCGGCGCGCGCCGTCAGCCACGTCGGCGGGCGACCCGGCGGGCCACCAGCAGGCCCGCCACCGTGACCGCTCCGGCCCCGGCGGCCCAGGCCGGGCCGAGGTCGGAGGAGTTCGGTGCGACGGCGGCACCGCTGCCACCCGCGGGGACGCCGCGGGGCGACGACGCCATGCCGCTGAACGTCTGGGTCGCCAGGGCCAGGTTCTTGTCGGCGGCGCTGCCCCAGGCGTAGACGACGTTGCTCGTGCCCTCGCCGAGCTTCAGGTCGGCCGGGCCGATGGCCACGGTGTCCGTACCGGCCAGCACCACATCGGTGTTGAGGGTGCCCGCGTCGACCTCGGCTGTGTCCTCCTTCGGGTTGGTCAGGTTGCTGAAGACGGGCTGTCCGCCGGCCCGGACGTCGACGGCCGGGGCTGCCGCGACATGGCGGACCGTCAGACGGGCCTTGCCGGCGTCCACCTGGGAGACGTCGTTGGTGAAGGCCGTCAACTCCGGTTCGCCGTCGGCGGAGAGGTGGGCGGCGACCGTGGCGTTCGCGCCCTCGGGCACCTGGATCTTCTTCTCCAGGGCCGGAGTTCCACCGGGATCCTTGCCCGCTTCGAAGATCTTGATGTCGTAGGTGCCGGCGTCGAGGGACTTGGGGTCCGTCACCGTGCCGGGCTTGAAGTCGCCGATCAGCTCGTCGCCGTTGGCGTACACGTCCACGGTCATGCCGGGGATGCCGTGGAAGACGGACACCATGGCCTGGTTCTGCTGTTCGGCCAGGGCGGGAGCGGAAACGCCGAGGGCCAGGGCACAGGCTCCGGCCGAGGCGGCGATGGCGATGCGGGTGTGGGAGGTCATGGGAATCATCCCTTCGAACGGAGGCTCCGTACGGTGCGGAGTCCCGGTCCTGTTTTCAGGTGTGGGGGCCGCCGCGGATGCGCGTACGGCGGCACCGCTACAGGTCCGCTTCGGCGGCCCGGGGCTGCTCGATCACCATGCGCAGCCGGTGCAGGCCGCGGCGGGCGTGGCTCTTGACGGTCCCCAGGGGCATCCCGGTCCGCTCCGCGATCTGCGCCTGGGTCAGGTCCTCGTAGAAGGCCATGCACAGCACCTCCCGCTGGTGGCGCGGCAGCCGTGCCAGGGCGTCGACCAGCAGCACCCGGTCCAGGACGCGGTCCGGTGCCGCCTCGTCGGGGCCGGTGGTGTCCGCGTCGCGGCCGGCCGAGTCGATGAGCGTCAGCCGTCGCGTCCGGGCCGCCAGCGCGTCGACGATCTTGCGGCGCGTGATGCCGACCAGCCAGGCGCCGAGCGGACCCCGTTCGGGGCGGAAGCCCGCCCGGCCGTTCCAGGCGCCGAGGAAGACCTGCTGGGTCACGTCCTCCGCCTCGTGGGTGTCGCCGAGCAGTCGGGTGGCCATGGTGTGGACGAGCGAGCCCCAGCGCCGGTAGATCGCGGCGAACGCCTCCTCGTCGGCGGCGACGAGGCCACGGGCCAGCTCTTCCTCGTACCGCGTTTCCTCCGCTGGTGCGGCCGGGGCGGTGAGTCGCGTGTTCGTGATCATGGCCTGGTTCCTCCTGCAGTGCGTCGTGCGGGGACGGAAGGCCGTCTGCCGAACCGCACCGGTCGCGCTGTGTGAGCCGCGCCCGTGCGCTCCAGGCCAGTGTTCGGTGCACAAACGACGCGGCTCAACATGCGTCGTTTGTGCGTCGTACAGTCGGGGGTATGGGTGCACACGAACGGGACAGCCAGGGCCGCGGACCCCAGAGCGCGCCGGCCGGCGTCGGACTGACCACGGGGGAGGTGGCCAGGCGGCTGGGGGTCGCTCCGACGACGGTCCGCACCTGGGACCGCCGCTACGGCCTCGGACCCGAGGCGCACACCGGTGGCCGGCACCGTCGGTGGACCCCGTCGGACGTGGCCCGGCTGGAGCGGATGTGCGCCCTGACCGCGACCGGGATACCCCCCGCCGAGGCGGCCCGCGCGGTACTCGGCGAAACGACGCAGGAGGCGACTCAGGAAGCGACTCAGGCGGGCCCGGCCGCCGGAGCGACGCAGACACCGGCTTCCGCGGGGCCGGCAGCCCGGGCGACGCAGGCGCCGGCTCCCGCCGGTCGGGACGGCCGTCGCGACCAGCCGGGAGGCCCCGCCGCCCGAACGGCGCAGGAGGCGGACCCGGCCGGGCCGGCTGCCCCGGGAGCCGTCCCGGCCCCGGGCGGGTGGGACACCGGGGCGTCACCGGGAACGGGGCCGGCGGACCCGGAGCGGACGCCCGCCGACACAGCACCGCGACCGTCGGACAGCACCCCTGCCCCCGTCCTCACCGGCACCCCGGTCCCCACAGCCACCGGCACCCCCACCACCACCGCCATCCGCAGCCGCGCAGGCAGCGGGCTGCGCCTCGGTGACGTGCGCCAGGAATGCAAGGGCATCGCCCGTGCCGCACTGCGCCTCGACGCCCCCGCCCTGGACGACCTGCTCCAGTCCGCGATCGCCGAGCACGGGCTGATCGCCGCCTGGACCGAGGTGATCATGCCGACCCTCCAGGCGGTCGGCCGCAAGTGGGAGAGCTCGGGCGAGAGGTACGTCGAGGTCGAGCACTTCCTGTCCTGGCACGTCTCCGGCGCACTGCGGAGGGGTGCCCCGGCCGCGGCCCCCGACCGCCCGGGCGCGACCGTCGTGCTCGCCTGTGTGCCGGGGGAGAACCACACGCTGCCCCTGGAGGTGCTGGCCGCCGCACTGGCCGAACGCGGTCTGCCGGTGCGGATGTTCGGCGGCGCCCTGCCCGTGGAGTCACTCGTCACAGCCGTCCGCAGAACGGGGCCGGCGGCGGTGGGACTGTGGGCGCAGTCCCGGACGACCGCCAGCCGTCCGCTGGCCCAGCACGTGGCCGCGATGGAGTGGGGGGTGCGCGGGGCCCGCCGCAAGCCGGTCGTCCTGACGATAGGGCCGGGCTGGACCGGCCGGACCGTTCCCGGCCTGCCGCGTCCGACGGGGCTGGCCGAGGCCGTCGCCGTTCTGGAGTCGGTCGTGTCACGGTGAGTCCGGCCGTCGGGGCGACCGTCACGGTGACTCCGGCCGACGGCATCCATGGCGTGGTGCCTTCCAACCGACCGCATCCGACTGCATCCGAACACGGCCGACGGCCGGAAGCGGTGAACGGACAGAACACAGTCGACGATGTGGCCGGGAGCGGGGTGCGGGGATGGGCGGCGTGTGGTGGGCCCGGTGAGCCAGGGGTCCGTCGGCGCGCCGGACGTGGTGATCCTCGGAGGCGGTGCCGCGGGCCTCAGTCTCGCGTACCGGCTGGTCGAGACGGCCGTCGCGACCGTGACCGTGGTGGAGCCGCCGGACGGCCCCGCGCGCCCGGCGGAGCGGACCTGGTGCTACTGGGACCAGGGCGACGGCGACGACAGTGACGACGGCTTCGGCGAAGCGGTCGCCGCCACCTGGCCCCTGCTGCGGGTACACGACCCCGACGGCAGCCCGCTCACCGTCGATCCGGCCCCCGCCCGCTACCGCATGGTGCGTTCCACGGCGTTCGAACAGCTGGTGCACGCGCGGCTGGCGCGCTCGCCCGGCGGACGGCTGCTGCGCGCGACCGCGCACACCGTGCGCGACGTGCCCGGAGGCGCCGAGGTCCGCTGCACGGCACCCGGCGGCCGGACCCTGACCCTGCGCGCCCGGCTCGTGTTCGACTCGCGGCCCCTGCGCGCCCTGCCACCGGCCCGGACGCAGCTGCTGCAGCACTTCCGCGGCTGGTTCGTGCGCACCCGCACCCACCGGTTCGACCCGGCGGTCGCCGACCTCATGGACTTCCGGGTGCCCCAGCCGCGGCACGGCCTCGCCTTCGGCTACGTCCTTCCGCTGGCCCCGGACCGGGCGCTCGTCGAGTACACCGAGTTCTCCCGGACCCCGCTGGCGACGGCGGCGTACGAGGCGGCGCTCGGTCACTACGCCCGTGAGGTGCTGGGCCTGGGCGAGTTCGCCGTGGAGAGCGCCGAACAGGGCATCATCCCCATGACCGACGCCCGCTTCCCCCGGCGGACCGGTACGGCCGTCTTCCGCATCGGGACGGCGGGCGGCGCCACCCGCCCCGCCACCGGCTACACCTTCGCGGCCGTACAGCGGCACAGCCGGGCCGTCGCCTCCGCTCTGCGGGACGGCCGCGCCGTCGTGCCCGCGCCGCACGGGCGGCGGGCGCTCGCCATGGACGCGGTGCTGCTGCGGGCCCTGGACACCGGCCGGATCGACGGCCCCGCGTTCTTCACCGGCCTCTTCCGCCGGACCCCGGCCCACCGCCTGCTGCGCTTCCTCGACGGCGCCACCTCGCTCCGGGAGGAGTGGGGCATCGGACTGCGCACCCCGGTGGGCCCGATGCTGCGCACCGCGCTCGAGGTGCCCTTCCTGCCCCGCCGCACCCACCCCGCCCCAGGAACCGGAGAGAGCCACCGATGACCCTGCTGCGCGACCGCGACCTGGCCCGCGCCTTCGACCACGCCTCCCGCACCTACGACCGCCTCACCGGCCTCAACCCGGGCTACCGCGCCGACCTGCTGCGCTCGGCCCGCCGGCTGAGGCTCCCGGAGGACGGGGCCGGGCTGCACCTGCTCGACCTCGGCTGCGGCACCGGCGCCTCCACCCGGGCCCTGCTGCGGGCCGCGCCCCGTGCGCGGATCACCGCGGTGGACGCCTCCGCCGGCATGCTGCGGCGGGCGGAAACCAAGCCCTGGCCCGACAGCGTGCGCTTCCTGCACCTGAGCGCCGAGGAGCTGGCGACGGCCGGTGCGGGGCCGTTCGACGCGGTCTTCGCCGCCTACCTGTTCCGCAACGTCTCCGACCCGGACGCCGTCCTCGGCACGGTGCGCGGACTGCTGCGGCCGGGCGGGAGGCTCGCCGTCCACGAGTACAGCCTCGGCGGCTCGCCCGCACACCGCGCGCTGTGGACGGCCGTGTGCCAGGGCGTGATCATCCCGGCGGGCACGCTCACCGGTGACCGGGCCCTGTACCGGCACCTGTGGCACAGCGTCCTCGACTTCGACACGGCTTCCGACTTCGCCGAGCGGCTGACCCGGGCCGGGTTCGCGGGCGCGCGGGCCCTGCCCCTCGCCGGGTGGCAGACCGGCATCACGCACACGTTCGTCGCCCGCAACGGATCTGCCGCGGCCGGGGAGGCCACCCGATGAGCTCCCGGGAGAGCACACCGAAGAGCACGCCCGGGAGCCGCTCGACGAGCACCCGTCCGGCCGCCCGCCGAGGCCGGGACCGCAAGGCCGAGGTCCTGATGCCGGCGCCGGGCCGGGACCGGTTCGGGCCCGGGGACGCACCGTCCGTGGCGGTGGTGGGCGGCGGCATCGCCGGACTCGCCGCGGCCACCGGACTGGCCGAACGCGGCGCCCGGGTGACCCTCTACGAACGCGAGGACTCCCTGGGCGGCCGCCTCGCCGGGTACCGCACCCGGCTGGCCGACGGCTCCGAGGTGACCATGAGCCGCGGCTTCCACGCCTTCTTCCGGCAGTACTACAACCTGCGCGGCCTGCTGCGCCGTACCGACCCCGCCCTCGCCCGGCTCACCCCCCTGCCCGACTACCCCCTGCGGCACAGCGGCGGACTCACCGACAGCTTCGCCCGCGTCCCGCGCACCCCGCCCCTGAGCGCCCTCGGCTTCGTCGCCCTCAGCCCCACCTTCGGCTGGCGCGACCTCACCGCCCTGGACGCCCGGGCGGCGCTGCCGCTGACGGACGTGCGCGTGCCCGGGGTGTACACACGCTTCGACGACCTCGGCGCGACCGCCTTCCTGGAACGCGTCCGCTTCCCCGAGGCCGCGCACCACCTGGCCTTCGAGGTGTTCTCACGCAGCTTCTTCGCCGACCCGCGCGAGCTCTCCGCCGCGGAACTGATGCTGATGTTCCACATCTACTTCCTCGGCTCCTCGGAAGGGCTGCTCTTCGACGTGCCCGACGAGCCCTTCCCGCAGGCCCTGTGGGAGCCGCTCGGCGACTACCTCCGGCGGCTCGGCGCGACCGTCCGCACCGGCACCCCCGTGGCAGGCGTCGACCCCGCCGGCACCGGCGGAGCCGAGGTGCGCACCGGCACCGGCACCGACCGGCACGACGCCGTGGTGCTCGCCCTCGACACCGGGGGACTGCGCCGGGTCGTCGCCGCCTCACCGGCCCTCGGCACCGCCCCCTGGCGCGACGGCGTCGCCGCCCTGCGCACCGCCCCGCCGTTCCTCGTCTCGCGGCTCTGGCTCGACCGGCCGGTCCGCGCCGACCGCCCCGGCTTCCTCGGCACCAGCGGCTACGACGGCCTCGACAACATCAGCGTCCTGGAACGCTTCGAGGGCGAGGCCGCACGCTGGGCCGAGAAGCACGGGGGTTCCGTGGTGGAACTCCACGCCTACGCCGTCACCCCCGGTGCGGACCCGGGGGCCGTGCAGGACGCGCTGCTCGGGCAGTTGCGCCGGGTGTACCCGGAGACAGGCCGGGCGCGGGTCGTCGACGCCCGGCACGAGTGGCGCTCGGACTGCCCGCTCTTCCCGGTCGGCACCCACCACCGGCGGCCCACGGTGCGGACCCCGCACCCGTGGCTGACACTGGCCGGCGACGGGCTCCGCTGCGACCTGCCCGTCGCCCTGATGGAACGCGCCGCCACCACGGGCTTCCTGGCGTCCAACGCCCTGCTCGCCGGGTGGGGCGTCCGCGGCCAGGTGCTGTGGACCGTGCCACGGGCGGGCCGCTCCCCGGTGCTGCGGGCACTCGGCGCGCTCGCGGGACGTCCGGCGCGCCGATGACGCCGGGCCGCCGGACGGGCCCGGGCCGCTCCGCGCGGGCCCGTCCGACGGGGTCATCTCATTCGGGGCGATGGGCCGGTGCCGCGCGACCGGCTTCATGTCACCCGGGGAAACGCCCGGTGCTCCGCAGCTCCCAGCGCCTCTCGGCGTAGGCGAGGTCGTCGCGCCACAGGCGCCCGGCCGTCTGCCGCATCAGGGGACGCAGCGCCGGGGCGGCGGCGCGGGCCAGCGCGAAACCGGGGCGTTCCGAAGCGGCGACGACCGCCTCGATCACGGCCGTCCGCGGCTGCTCGGCGTCCGCGGCGGTCAGCGGCGTGGCATGGGTCTCCACCACGGACGTGGCGCCCTCGCCGTCGGTGATGCGCATGACGACGGTGCGGGGCTCCGGCGCGGTGAACTCGGCGCGCACCGGCACCACCAGACGGCCCGCCACCCGGAAGGAGACGTCCACGACGAAGGCGTCGTCCTCGTCGCCCCCCTCGTCGCCCCGCGGTTCCCGCACGACCGTCAGGTCGACGAAGGAGTACGGGTGGAACCAGGACCCGTGCCACGGGTCGAGCCGGTTGGCCACCACGTCCTGCGGTTCGCACCGCCCGGCCGCCGTGAACACGGCGTCCACCCCGCTGCCCGGTGCGGGCCGGGCCGGGACCACGGGCCGCTCCGACGGCTCCTCACCGCCCACCGCGTCCAGCCGGACCCACACCAGCACCCCGTCGTCGTGGGCCGGGTACGGCTGCCAGCCGGCGAACGCGGAGCCGTCCAGGGCCAGTCCGTGCCAGTGGCACACCAGCGTGCCGCACACCACCCGGCTGTCCCGCAGCGGGGCACCGAGGTGCGGGCAGACGCCGGGACCGGCCCGGAGCTCACCGGCCGCAGAGCGCCACAGCACCACCTCCACGCCGCCGACGGTCCTGCCGTAGGGGCGGCCGGGGCGCACGTCCCGGGAGGCGCCCACCACGAACCAGTTGCCGGAGGGCCGGGCGGACGCCCGTTTGAGGGTGTCGGCGATGAGCGCCGGACGGGCCGCGCGCCAGGTCGGTGTCTGCTCCGCCCAGCCGGGGCCGCGGCGCCGCCGCAGTGGTGAGGTCCAGCGTGTCCTGTCCGCTCGGTCAGCCACGACCCTGCCCCTTCCGTTCCGGTGCGGCCGAAGCCGCCGCGTGGGCCGCCCACCGGGCGCGGGCCACCTTGAGGACCCCGGCCGCGGCGGTGGCCGCCCGCCGCCGGCGGGGCACCACGGCACGGCGGTGCAGCACGGTGTAGTCGTGCCGCGCGATCGCGTCGAGGATGCCGCCGTACAGCGTGAACGCGGTCCTGACGCAGGGGCGCACCCGCGGGTCGAGCATCGCGATGCCCGGTTCCGCCTCCCGGTACACGTTCCTGGTCAGGGCCTCCGCCGCGACCAGTGCGGCCCGGATGCGCGGGTCCCGGCGGCCGCTGCGCCGGCTCCACTCCAGGAGCGGCCGGTCCACGCCGTGGGCGGCCAGCAGGTCCGCCGGCAGGTAGACGCGACCGCGTTCCAGGTCCTCGCCCACGTCCCGCAGGAAGTTGGTCAGCTGGAACGCCACCCCGAGGGCCGCGGCGTGCGGTGCCGCCTCCTCGCGCGGGACGACCGTGCCGAGCACGGGCAGCATCTGCAGGCCGATCACCGCGGCCGAGCCGTGCATGTAGGCCCGCAGGTCGGCGTAGGCGGGGTAGTCCGTGACGGTCAGGTCGGCGCGCATCGAGGCGAGGAAGTCGGCGAACAGGTCGACCTCGATGCGGTAGCGGTCGGCGGTGTCGGCCACGGCCCGGACCACCGGTTCGGCCCCGCCGCCGGTGCGCAGGGCGTGGGCGAGGTCCTCCTCCAGCCGCTTCAGCAGCAGGTCCCGTTCGTCGGGTGTCAGGCGCCGGTCCAGGTCGTCGACGATGTCGTCGGCCCAGCGGGCGAAGCCGTACAGCGCGTGCACGGCCGTGCGGCGTTCCAGCGGCAGCAGGCGCGTGGCCAGGAAGTAGGTCCGGCCGTGGCGGGCGTTGAGCCGCCGGCACCGGCCGTAGGCGGCGCGCAGGCCGGGGTCGGTGATCCCGGCGGCGTCCAGTTCACGACGGGTCATGGGCACCTGCTCCGGTCGGGGTGGAGGTGCGGCGGTACGAGGCCCGACCCGCCCGTGCGACCCGGGTGCCGCCCCCGGTGACGCGGGCGGCGGCGAGCTTCCCGCTGAGGAGCACGGTCGGTACGCCGACACCGGGGGTGGTCCCGCAGCCCGCGAGCACCACGTTGTCCAGCCCGCGGACGAGGTTGCGCGGCCGGAAGGGCCCGGTCTGGGCGAAGGTGTGGGAGACCGAGAAGGGACTGCCCGCCGCATGGCCCTGCGCCGTCCAGTCGAGCGGGGTCACCAGCAGTTCCTCCTCGACACCGGCCCCGAAACCGTCCAGGCCGCGGCGCTCCAGCTCGGCGACCAGGCTGTCGCGGTAACGCGGGCCGAGGTCGCGCCAGGCGGCGGCGGAGGGGCCGACGGCGGTGTTGGGGCAGGGAGCCAGGACGTAGTGGAGGTGGCGGCCCGGCGGCGCCAGGGAGGCGTCGTGCGTCGTCGGCCGGGTGATCAGCAGCGACGGGTCGCTCATCAGCGTGCCCGAGCGGGTCAGTTCGTCGAAGGTGCGCTCCCAGGCGGCGCCGAAGGACAGCGTGTGGTGGGCCAGCTGGGGCCAGGTGCGGTCGGTCCCGGCGTGCAGGACCACCGCCGACGGCGAATGATGCAGCGGCACCGGGCGCCAGGGTGCCCGGCCCAGGAGCCGGTGCGCGGCGGGCAGTTCGCAGCTCAGCACGACCGCGTCGCACGGGATGCGCTCACCCGAGGCGAGCAGGACCGCCCGCACCCGTCGGGCGGAGCGTTCCAGCGCGCTCACCTCGGCCGACCAGCGCAGCTCCGCGCCGGCACCGGCCGCCACGTCGGCCATCGCCCGGGGCAGCGCGTGCATGCCGCCCTTGGGGAACCAGACGCCCGCCACGGTGTCCATGTAGGCGATCACCGCGTAGGCGGCGAGCGCCCGGGCCGGTGCCACACCGGCGTACAGGGCCTGGAAGGAGAAGACCCGGCGCAGGCGGGCGTCGGACAGGAAGCGGCCGATCCGGCCGTCCAGGCGCCCGAAACCGCCGAGGGCCGCCAGCCGGGCCAGGTCCGGGTGCGCCAGCTGGAACGGCGAGTCGAAGTTGGTGTCGATGAAACGGCGCATCTGCGCCCGGTACAGCCGCTCCAGCCACTGGCGCAGTCTGCGGTAGCCCGCCGCCTCCGCCGGTCCGGCGAAGCGCCGCACCTCCGCCTCCATGGCGTCGCCGTCGGTGTGCACGTCGAGCGAGGACCCGTCCGCGAATCCGGCCCGGTAGGCGGGGTGCAGGGCCACCAGCTCGACGTGCCGGTCGAGTCGCTCGCCGACCGCCGCGAAGGCCTCGTCGGCCAGATGCGGCATCGTCAGCACGGTGGGCCCGGTGTCCACCAGGTAGTCACCGAGCTGGATCCGCCCGGCCCTCCCGCCCGGGCCGGCGTCCCGTTCGACGAGCGTGACCCGCCGGCCGGCGCCCAGCAGGTGCAGGGCGCACGCCAGTCCGGACAAGCCGGCGCCGACCACGACGACATGGTCCGTAGGGCCCGTCACCGTCCTCATACGAGCTCCTGCGCGTGCTGCGGGGCGACGCCCGAGGCCTGCTCGACCAGGGCGGCGAACTCCCGCTGTGCGGCGGGGGCGGCGCCGGTCTCCGCGAAGCGCCGCAGACCGGCGGCCGCCAGGTCCGCGATCCTCGACTCCACGTCGGCCCGGGCACCCGTCCGTTCCAGTGCCTCCCGCATCCGCTCCACGGTGTGCCCCGGCAGGGCGTCCGCGTCCGGGGCGAGCACGGCGGCCGCCTCGTGGTCGCCGCCGGCCTCCGCGAGCCGGACGGCGAGGGCGAGCAGGGGGGTCAGCTTGCGGGAGCGCAGGTCCTCGCCGGCCGGCTTGCCGGTGAGCGCGGGGTCCCCGAAGGCGCCGAGGAGATCGTCGCGCAACTGGAAGGCCAGCCCCGCGCACCGGCCCGCCGCCCGCAGCGCGCCCAGGGTCGGCGCGTCCGCACCGGCCAGACAGGCACCGAGCGCCAGGGGCCGCGCGACCGTGTACCGGGCGCTCTTCAAAACGGCGATGGTCAGCGCCTCCTCGGCGCCGGACGAGCCGCTTTCCTGCGCGCGCAGGTCGCGGTACTGCCCGGCGACCATCTCGGTGCGCATGGCCCGCCACTCGTCGTGCAGCCGCGGGCCGTACGGCGAGGCGAGCGCCGTCTCGGTCAGCAGGTCGTCCGCCCATGCCAGCGCCAGATCGCCCGCGAGCACGGCCGCCGACGTCCCGAAGGCCTCGGCGGACCCGTTCGCCCGGCCGGCCCGGTGCCCGTGGGTGAAGTCCACGTGCATCGCGGGCCCGCCCCGGCGCAGCGGCGATCCGTCCATCAGGTCGTCGTGGATGAGGGCGCAGGCCTGGAGCAGCTCGAGGGCGGCCCCCGTACGCAGGACGGCGTCCGCGTCACCGGAGCCGCCCGCGGCCCGCCAGCCGCACCACACGAACGCCGTGCGCAGCCGCTTGCCACCCCGCCGGACGAACGCGGCGACGCGCTCGGCCATCTCGTGGGTGAACACCGCATCCGTGTCCCGGGCCTGCCGCAGCCGCGCCTCGAGCACCCGCTCGAGGACCGCCTCCATGGCACGGGTGGCCCCGGGAGCCGTGAGCGGGGCGTCGTCCGTCTCCGCCGGTCCGGCCACCGTCGGCCGCGGTCCAAGCATGCGCAACCCCTTCTCGCTTCCGGTCCTCCGCACATCAGTGCTTTCCGCGGGGAGCGGTGTTTCGGATGCGCCGGGTTCCGGGCCGTCAGTCGCGCCCCCGGGCCTGCCGGAAGCGGGCCAGGCCCTCGCCGAGGTCGAGCAGCGGAGCCGGGTAGCGGAGCAGGGCCCGCTCGTCGTCGGGCAGCCGCCAGGGTTCGTGCACCGCGGCGCCGGCGACGTCCGCCAGTTCCGGCACCCAGCGGCGTACGTAGGTGCCGTCCGGGTCGTAGCGCTTGCCCTGGAGCACGGGGTTGAGGACGCGGTGGGGGCGGGTGTCGGTGCCGGTGCCGGCGACCCACTGCCAGTTCAGCTGGTTGTTGACGAGGTCGCCGTCCACCAGGTAGCGGAGGAAGTGCCGGGCGCCGATCCGCCAGTCCACGTACAGCGTCTTGGTCAGGAAGCTCGCCACCACCAGCCGCGCCCGGTTGTGCATCCAGCCCTCGTGGCGCAGCTGGCGCATGCCCGCGTCGACCAGGGGATAGCCGGTGCGGCCCGCCTTCCACGCCTCGATGTCCTCGGCGGCCTCCTCCGCGCCGCGCCACCGGTCGTCCCTGGAGCGGTAGTCCCGGACGGACGCCTCGGGCCGGGCCGCGAGGACCTGGTGGTGGAAGTCGCGCCAGCACAACTGGCGGACGAACGCCTCGGCCCCGGCACCGCCCCGCTCGCGGGCCCGCCGGACGACCTCCACCGGCGAGAGCGCCCCGAAGTGGAGGTAGGGCGACAGGCGTGACGTCGCGTCACCGGCCAGGTCGTCGTGCCGCTCCTCGTACCGGAGCAGGCCGGTGTCCGCCCACCGCGCGAACCGGGCGCGCCCCGCCGACTCCCCGCCGGCCGGGAGGTCCGGTGACAGGTCCGCCGCCTCCGGGCGGGGCGGCGGTCCCTCGCCGCGAGCCGCGTCGGGGACCCGCACCGCGCGCGGCGCGGGAAGGAGGCCGCGCAGGGGCTCCTTGGACCAGCGGCGCATGTAGGGGGTGAACACGGCGAAGTGGTCCGAGCCGAGCGGTGTCACGGCTCCCGGCGCGACGGCGGTGACCACGCTGTCGTGCACCCGCAGCGCGACCCCGTCGGCGTCGAGTTCCTTGCGCAGCCGCTCCTCGCGGCGGTGGGCGTAGCCGGTGACCCCCGCCGCCATGTGCACCTCCGTGGCCCCGCACGCTGCGGCGACCGCGCGGACCTCGCGGGCGACCGGCCCGCTGCGCACCACCAGCCGTCCGCCCAGGCGGCGCAGCGAGGAGTCGAGGTCGGCCAGGCAGTCGGCGAGGAAGGCGGCGCGGTTGGGCACGTCGAAGCCGGCGGCGTGCACGGCGGGGTCGCGGACGAACAGGGGCACCACCTCGTCGGCCGAGTTCAGCGCGGCGTGCAGGGGCGGATGGTCGTGCAGACGCAGGTCCGAGGTGAACAGGACGACCGCGACGGTCATGGTGTCACTCCTGGTGCGGTGGTGCGGATGCCGTCCGTTGCTGCCGGACACTTCGCCGCTCGCGGGCCCGCCGGATGCGCGAGGCCCCGCGGTGTCCGCCGGGGCCCTCGGACGCGGCCCGGGCGATGTTGCGGGCCATGCCGCCGAACACCGCGGAGTGGAACGGGGCGACGCTCCACCAGTAGGCGTGGCCCAGCAGGCCGCGCGGGTGGAACAGGGCGCGCTGCCGGTAGCGGGTGCGGCCGTCGTCGTCGGTCTCGGCGTACATCTCCAGCCAGGCGAGTCCCGGCAGCCGCATCTCGGCGCGCAGCCGCAGCAGATGACCCGGTTCCAGCTCCTCGACCCGCCAGAAGTCGAGCGAGTCACCGACCCTCAGGCGCTCGGTGTCCCGCCGTCCGCGGCGCAGTCCGACCCCGCCCGCGAACCGGTCCAGCCAGCCCCGGACGGCCCAGGCGAGCGGGGAGGAGTACCAGCCGTTCTCGCCGCCGATACCCTCGACGACCTTCCACAGCGCCGCCCGGGACGCGTCGACCGGCCGCTGCCTCTCGTCCTGGTAGAGGCTGCCGCCCGCCCAGTCCGGGTCCGTGGGCAGCGGGTCGCTGGGCGCTCCGGGGACCGATGCCGAGGACCAGCGCGTGGCGACCTGTGCCTCACGCACCTTGCGCAGCGCCAGGGTCAGCGCCTCGTCGAACGGCAGCGGGCGGCCCGGGGCGTCCGGCACGTACCGGGCGATGTCGTGTTCGCGGCAGACGACCTCGTGCCGCAGCGACTCGGTCAGCGGCCGGGCCAGGGAGGCGGGCACCGGGGTGACCAGGCCGACCCAGTGGCTGGACAGCCGCGGGGTGAGGACCGGGACCGGCACGATGAACCGCCGCGGCAACCCGGCCACGGCGGCGTAACGCAGCATCATCTCGCGGTAGGTCAGGACGTCGGGCCCGCCGATGTCGAAGGCCCGGTCGACATCGGCCGGCATGCCGGCCGACCCGACGAGGTAGCGCAGCACGTCCCGCACCGCGATGGGCTGGGTGCGGGTGTGCACCCAGCTGGGGGTGACCATGACGGGCAGGCGTTCGGTGAGGTAGCGCAGCATCTCGAACGACGCCGACCCGGAGCCGATGACGACGGCGGCCCGCAGCACCGTCGCGGGCACGGGGGAGTCGAGGAAGATCTGCCCGACCTCGGCCCGGGACCGCAGGTGCGGGGAGAGCGACGCCTCCGGCACGCCGTGCGGTGTGAGCCCGCCCAGGTAGACGATCCGCCGTACGCCCGCGGCCCGGGCCTGTTCGGCGAAGATCCGGGCGGCGGCGCGGTCGGTGTCCTCGAAGCGGGAGCCGGAACCCAGGGCGTGCACCAGGTAGTAGGCGACGTCGACTCCGCGCAGGGCGGCGGCGACCGACCCGGGGTCGGTGACGTCGCCTCGGACCGACTCGGCGTGCGCAGCCCAGGGGTGGTCACGGAGCTTGCCGGGGGAGCGGGCCAGGCACCGGACGCGATGGCCTTCCTGCAACAGTTCCGGCACCAGGCGCCCGCCGATGTATCCGGACGCCCCGGTGACCAGGCAGTGCAGCCGCCGCCCGTCCGTCGTCATACCCGTACCTCCCCGGCGCCCCGCACCGCTGCCGTACTGCCGGATCGCGACCGGCCTGACGAGAACACTTCCGGCCCGGCGCCCGCGGCGGATGCACCCCCGGTCGGCGCGGGCGGTTCAGTCCTCCCGGCGGGCGAGAGCGCTCGGCCACCACGCCCGGGGCCCGATGTCGATCATCAGCGCGGGCACCAGCAGGGAGCGCACCACGAGCGTGTCGAGCAGCACTCCGAAGGCGACGATGAACGCGATCTGCACCAGGAACGCCAGGGGGATCACCATCAGCGCCGCGAACGTCGCGGCGAGCACGACGCCCGCCGAGGTGATCACGCCGCCGGTGGTGGTCAGCCCGCGCAGCACGCCCTGCCGGTTGCCGTGCGCGAGCGCCTCCTCCCGGACCCGGGACATGAGGAAGATGTTGTAGTCGACGCCGAGCGCCACCAGGAACACGAAGCCGTACAGCGGCACCGAGGCGTCCGTGCCGCCGACGCCCAGGAGTTCGCCCAGGAGCAGGGCCTGCACCTCACCGACATGCAGGCACTGATCGCGATCCTGGACGCCGACTCCGACCCGGACGCGGGCGGCGAGCCCATGACCCCGGGCCGCCTGCGGGGGCAGCTCAATCTCACCTCCGGCGCGGTGACCGCCTGCCTCGACCGGCTGGAGCGTGCCGGACACATCCGCCGGGTCCGCGACGCCGGCGACCGCCGGGTGGTGCACCTGCACTACGCCGACGCGGCCAGGGGCCTGGCCCGGGACTACTTCCGCCCCCTGGCCCGGAGCACCGACGCGGCCCGGGGCCGTTTCAGCTCCGAGGAGCTGGAGGTGGTCGTCCGGTTCCTCGCCGAGATGAACGCGGAACTCGTCCAGCTGCGCCGGGGCTCCGCCTGACGACCCGCCGTCAGTGGCCGAACCCGGTGTCCCGGGTTCGCTTCTCCCACGCCACGACCTCGTCCCGCACCCGGTCGAGGTGGCCGAGGACCGCGCTGACGCCGTCGTCGCCGAGGGGCAGGCGCAGGGGCGTGTGCTCGGCGTCGAGGGCGGCCAGGATGAGAGCGGCGGCCTTGGCCGGGTCACCGGGCTGCGTGCCGTCGCCGCCGGCGACGGCGCCACGGGTCTCGCTCACCTTGCCGTACACCCCGCTGTCCGCACTCGTCCCCGCCCGCCCGGTCTCGAACAGGCCGGTGCGGAAGGCGCCCGGCTCCACGATCAGCACCTTGACGCCGAACTCGGCGACCTCGTCCGCGAGCCCCTCGGACATGCCCTCCAGGGCGAACTTCGTCGCGCTGTACGCCGAGAAACCCGCGAAGGACAACTGCCCGCCCATGCTGCTCATCTGCACGATCGCGCCCGAACGCCGCTCCCGCATGTGCGGCAGCACGGCCCGGGTGAGGGCGGCCGGGCCGAAGACGTGCACGTCGAACAGCGCCCGCAGCTCCTCCTCGGTGGTCTCCTCGAACGCCCCGACATGTGTCCGGCCCGCGTTGTTGACCAGGACGTCGATCCGCCCGTGCCGCGCCACGACGTCCCGCACGGCGGCTTCGGCGGCGCCGGTGTCGGCGACGTCCAGGCGCAGCGCCTCCACCCGGTCGGGGTGGGCGGCGACCAGATCGTCCAGCGCCCCGGGGCGCCTGGCCGCGCCCACCACCACATCGCCGGCCGCGAGGGCCGCCTCGGCGATCGCCCGCCCGAAGCCACTGCTCGCGCCCGTGATCAGCCACACCTTGTTCATGACAGCTCCCCGTCTCGTGTCGTCACGTCCGTCACCCTCTCGCCCGGGGCGACGGACCGTCCAAGACATTCGGTGATAGCCGAGGGTTATGAGCATGGACGTTCATCTGCGGGACCTGCGTTACTTCGTCGCCGTGGCCGAGGAACTGCACTTCACCCGAGCCGCCGAGCGCCTCTATGTGTCGCAGCCCGCGCTGAGCAAGCAGATCCGGGCGCTGGAGCGGCACATGGGTGTCGAGCTCTTCCGGCGCGACCGGCACGGCGTGGCCCTCACCGAAGCCGGTACGGCGCTGCTGCCGCACGCACGCGGGGTGCTGGGCGCGTGGGACGAGGGCGCCGCCGCGGTGGACGCCGTCCGGGCGGCGCAGCGCAGCACACTGGTCGTGGGCATGAGCACCAGCCCGGTCCGCGGCGGCCTGCTGCCCGCGATCCGCTCCCGCTTCTCGGCGGCCCACCCGGAGGCCGCCGTCCGGATCCGGCAGGTGAACTGGGAGGATCCGACGGCCGGTCTCGCCGACGGCACCGCCGACCTGTCCTTCGTCTGGCTGCCCCTGCCCGGCCAGGACCGCTACGACTTCACGCTCGTCGCCGAGGAACCGCTCATGGTCGCCCTCCCCGACACCCACCCGCTCGCCGGTCGCGCCGCGATCGACTTCGCCGACCTGCTCGACGAGCCGTTCCTCGCCCTGCCCGAGAGCACCGGTCCGCTGCGCGACTACTGGCTCGCCCTCGACGCGCGTGGTGGCCGCCCGCCCCGCATCGGCGCCGAGATCGCGAGCACGGAGGAGACGTACGAGGCCCTGACCGCCGGCCTCGGCGTCTGCCTCGTGGCGGAGGGCAACGTCCCCCTGCTCACCCTGGGCGGCGTGACGGCCCGCCCGGTGCGCGGCGTCACCCCCAGCCGCTACGTCCTGGCCTGGAGACGCGAGGACGGGCGGCGGCCCCTGGTGCGAGCGTACGCACAGGCCTGCCGCCGGGTGGCGGGCCGCGGCACGGGATGAGGCGCACCCGCTCCGAACCGACCGGCCGTCACCCTCCCGCCGAGAACACCGTGCCCCCGGAGACGTTCGACGCCCAGCGGGCCGTCAGGGCGTTCGCCGCCCGTATCGCCGCGCTCGTCGCCCGCGTTCCGCCCCCGTGATCCCGCCGCTTACGATGCGCCCAGCCGTACCTCGGTTTCGGACGGCCCGCTCTCTCACCGCCTCAGCCAGGAGCACCGTACCCGTGTCGATACCCCCGCCTCCCGGGCACCAGCGGCCCCGGGCCCCGTTCGGCCCGCCCCAGGCGAACCGGCCCCAGGGAGCCCCGGGTCACGGCCCCTACGGTCCTGCCGGTCGCCCGTACGGCACTCCGGTCTCCGTCAACGCGCTCGCCGTGGCCGCGCTGGCCCTCGGCGTGCTCTGTTTCCTGCCCGCCGCGGGGCTCGTGCCGGGGTTGATCGCGCTGCGGCAGATCCGGCGGTCCGGGCAGAGCGGGCGGGGCATGGCGATCGCGGGGTCGGTGTTGTCGCTCGCCGGGATCGCACTGTGGGCGGTGGTGCTGCCCACGGGGGCCGAGTCCAAGGCCTGGGAGGGCTTCAAGGACACCGCGCGGGGAAACGAGAGCCTGTCGCTGGAGAAGGGCGACTGCTTCGACGCGCCCGGCGGGCTGGAGGGCGACACCTACGACGTGGACCGGGTGCCGTGCCGGGGCGGGCACGACGGCGAGGTGTTCGCGGTCATCACGCTGCCCGGCGGCGCCTTCCCGGGCGACGCCCGGATCACCGACGTCGCCGACGAGAAGTGCTACGCCCTCCAGGACCGGTACGCGATGGACACCTGGGCGATGCCGGCCGATGTCGACGTGTACTACCTGATGCCGTCCCGGGAGAGCTGGCGCTACGGCGACCGCGCGATCACCTGCCTCTTCGGCAACACCGAGGCCGGGGCCGGGCTGACCGGCTCCCTGCGCGGCGATCCCACCACGCTCGACACCCACCAGGTCCTCTTCCTGTCGACGGCCAACGCCCTCGACGCGGCCCTCTACGAGGAGCCCGGGAGGACCCCCGAGGAGGACCTCGCCGCCCACCGGGCCTGGGCCGCCCGGGTCCACGAGGTGCTCGGCGAGCAGATCGGGGCCCTGCGCGGGCACCCCTGGCCGGCCGGCGCCCGCACACCCGTCGCCGACCTGGTCGCCGACCTGGAGGACGCCCGGACGGAGTGGAAGAGGGCGAGCACCGCGGGGGACGCGGACACCTACTACGCGCATTACGACAAGGCGTACGGCTTCGTGGACGGGCCGGCGACCGTCACGGCGCGCAAAGCCCTCGGCCTTGCGGCCACCCCGCCTGCCCCCGGGGACGACGAGAAGAAAGAGTCCGAAGCGCAGGTGTGACGGCGGCTATAGCGGGGAGAAAGTGCCTGCGTAAAGCCCTCCACCACCGCATGTCATCACATCGAGTGATTCTCTGGCCTTTGCTTGCACCGCACAACCTACGGTTGCCACGCTGTTGCTGTCTGTACAACCTGATGGGAGCGGCCAGTGACATTCGGTGAGCAGCCGGCGTACCTGCGCGTCGCGGGTGATCTCCGCAAGAAGATCGTCGACGGTCAGCTGCCACCGCACACCCGCCTGCCCTCCCAGGCCAGAATCCGCCAGGAGTACGGGGTCTCGGACACGGTCGCGCTGGAGGCCCGCAAGGTGCTCATGGCGGAAGGCCTGGTCGAGGGCCGTTCCGGCTCGGGGACCTATGTGCGCGAGCGGCCCGTGCCCCGGCGCATCTCCCGCTCCGGCTACCGCCCGTCCGGCGGGGCCACGCCGTTCCGCCAGGAGCAGGCCGACGGCGACGGGCGCGGCACCTGGGAATCCAGCAGCGAGCAGTCCGAGGCGAGTGTCGCGGTCGCCGCGCGGCTGGGCGTCGAGCCGGGCGAGCGGGTCATGTGCACGCGGTACCTCTACCGCGAGGGCGGCGAGGCGATGATGCTCTCCACGTCCTGGGAGCCGCTCACGGTCACGGGGCGTACGCCCGTGATGCTGCCGGAGGAGGGGCCGGTCGGCGGCATGGGAGTCGTCGAGCGCATGCGCGCCATCGACGTGGTCGTGGACAACGTCACGGAGGAGGTCGGCGCCCGCCCCGGCCTCGCCGAGGAGCTGCTCGTCCTGGGCGGCGTCCCGGGGCATGTGGTCCTGGTCATCCAGCGCACCTTCTATGCCTCCGGACGTCCGGTGGAGACGGCCGACGTGGTCATTCCGGCCGATCGGTACCGGGTCGCCTACCACCTTCCGGTCAAGTAGCGCACGCTCCCATCCGCCCCGCGGCGCGCTCCTCGCGCGCCCCGTTCACCCGATCGCCGTACGGACCGGCCTGGGCCGGCGTGCCGCGCGGCCCGTGGCCGAGCGTCGTTCACGCAGGTCGTCACCCGTGTATGCGGTATGCCCGCGGCTTGTTGCGCAAAGGCACGCGAACGGCGCGTTCACCGGCGTGCGCCCCCTGCGTTCTGGCTGGTTGCGTACCTCTTCGTGAAAATCCGTATTCGCTCCGTGAAGGTTAGGCGTAGGCTCGGGCATATGCGCATTGCGGTTTCCTTGGCGGGTGGGGCACGGCACAAGCCGCGGGCGGGAAGTGGAGGGGCGCGATGAACGACAGCACGGTCACTCTCCCCTGGCTCGTGATACGAGAGGACGACAACGGCAACCGTTACCGAGTGGGCCGGTACGCGACCCGGGCCGAGGCCCAGAAGATCGCGGACAGCCTCGACGGTCGCGGCCACAAGCAGCTGTACTGGGTCGAGCGGCTCGGCCAGAACGGGACGGCCGTGGCGCACGACTGACCGTCGCGAGGTCGCCCCGGGGAGGGCCCCGGAGGCCGGCGGGGCTCCCGTAGGCTCCCCGCATGAGTGAGCGGATCGTCGTGGGGGCCGCGCTGGTCGAGGACGGGCGGCTGCTGGCCGCCCGGCGCAGCGCGCCCGTCGAGCTGGCCGGGCGCTGGGAGCTGCCCGGCGGCAAGGTCGAGCCCGGTGAAACGGCCGACGCGGCGCTCGCGCGGGAGTTGCGCGAGGAACTCGGCGTCGACGCCGAGGTGCGCGGGCGCGTTCCGGGGGAGTGGCCCCTCAGGGTGCCCTACGTCCTGCACGTGTGGACCGCTCGGCTGCGCCCGGGGTCAGCCGCGCCCCGGCCCCTGCAGGACCACGACGAACTGCGCTGGCTCGGCCCCGACGAGATCTGGGACGTGCCCTGGCTCGAGCAGGACGTCCCGGCCGTGCGGCAGGCCCTCGCACATCTCGGCATCGCGCAGATCCCGTCCTCTCGCGGCCCGGGTTCCGACAGGCCGGACGAACTGGGCGCCTGAAGGCCCGAACGCTTCGGCCTCGGCAGGCCGGAACGCTTCGCCCTCGGCAGGCCGGAACGCTTCGGCCCCGGGAAAGATGGAACGCTTCGGCCCCGAAAACTGGAACGCATAAGGTCCCGGAAGGCCGGAACACCTCGCCCCGGAAGGCCGGAAGACCCCCGGCGCCCGAAGCCGGCCGGGGGCGCGCGGCCTCCGTCGCACTGCCGTACCAGCGCCCTTACGCCTTTCGTGCCACAGTGCGCTGCCCCGCGCGGTACTCCACCCCGGATATCGGGTATGTGCCCATTAACCCCATGAAACCGGACATGGGTGTGGGCTCCTGCCTGGGAAGTGATCGGCGTGATCGACACCGCGGACGACTGCGCCGACTGGACCTTTCCCGCCGAACCGGGCGCCGTGCGCACCGCTCGCCAGGCCGTGCGCGGCCAACTCCGCGCCTGGGACCTCGACGGTCTCGCGGACCTCGCGGCACTGCTGGTCAGCGAGTTGGTCACCAACGCCCTGCGGCACGCCACGGGCCCCATCGGGGTCCGCCTGGTGCGCCGCTCGGGCCTGGACGGCGCCCTGCTGGTCGAGGTCTCCGACCCGCTTCCGGACCCGCCCCGCGAGCGCGCCGCCCGACTCGAGGACGAGAGCGGCCGCGGACTGCATCTGGTGGCCTCCTCCTCCCGTCGCTGGGGGACCCGGCCCGGCGCCACGGGCAAGACGGTGTGGTTCGAACTCGCGGTGCCGGAGTGAATATCCGGTGTACGTACGGCTCGCCGCTGTAGAGCGATTGGTTCAGGCCAGTGGCGGTTGCCGGTGGACGGGATTCGACGGCGTGTCCCCTGGTTAGAAGACTGGCAGTGTTGTCACGGTCCGGACCGAAAACCATCGGGACCGTGCTGTGATCGTGAACACCGTGTTGTGCGGCACCGTAGTGCTGGATACTGCGGGCAGCCGCCCCCGGTGACCGGTGCCGGACGCGGTGAGCTGGAGGGGACGGTTCGCGTGAGCGAGATACCAGCGAAGGCCACGGAGTCCGAGGACCCGTCGGAGGGCGCGAGGGCGAGGGCTGCCGACGGCCTGGCCTCCGCGGTGGGTGGTGCGCTCGCCGTCGACGGTGTGCGGTCCGGGGACGCCATGTGGCAGAGCAGTCCCCCCGGGTCCATCTACGACTACATCAGGGTCGCGTCCTTCTCCATCGGCCCCGACGGGCTGGTCGACCAGTGGAGCCTGCGCGCCGAGCACCTGTTCGGCATCCGTGCCGACCGCGCCGTGGGCATGGACCCCATCGAGGCGTTCATCGACCCGCGCCACCGTGAGCGCGGCATGCGCAAGATGGCCGAGATCCTCGACGGCCGCGAGTGGACCGGCGTGGTGCCCTTCCGGATGCCGAGCGGCGCCGAGGGGGAATGCGGCCACGAGGGGCTCGCCGAGGTGTACGTCATGCCGACGCGCACCGAGGAGGGTGAGAAGGCCGCCGTCTGCATCGTCGTCGACGTGCGCACCCTGCGCAGCATCGAGACCGACCTCGCCGCCTCGCAGGCCATTTTCAGTCAATCCCCGTTCGGTTTCCTGCTGATCGACCCCGATCTGCGGGTCCGCCGCGCCAACCAGCGGTTCGCGTCCATCTTCGGCGGCACGCCCGACGACCACCGCGGCAAGGGCGTGCACGACTACCTCCAGCGCGGCGAGGCCGAGCGGGTGGCCGCGACCCTGCGCCGCGTGCTGGAGACCGGCAACTCCATCACGGACATGCACGTCACGGGCTTCGTGCCGGGCTCCGACGAGCGCCGCCACTGGTCCGTCAACCTCTACCGCGTGCACAGCGGTTCGGGCCGCCCCATCGGCGTCGCCTGGCTCGGCACCGACATCACCGCCCGCCGCGCCGCCGCCCGCGAGGCCGCCGCGGCCCGGCGCAACCTCGCCCTGCTGAACGAGGCGGGTGCCCGCATCGGCAACTCCCTCGACCTGGAGACCACGGCACGGCAACTCCTCGACGTCGTCGTCCCCGGCTTCTGCGACCTGGCCACCGTCGACCTCTACCAGGGCCTGCTGGCCGGTGACGAGACGCCGCCCGGGCTCGCCGACGGCAGCGCCGAGTTGCGCCGGGTGGCCTTCGCCAGCGCCGTCTCCGACGCGCCCTTCGCGGGCGCCGGTGTGCCCGTCGCGGTCGGTGCCGTCCACCACTACCCGTTCAACTCGCCCTGCGCGGACGCCCTGCGCACCGCCCGGCCCCAGACCGTCCCGGGCGAGGACGGCGGGCTCGTGCAGTCCACGCTCGCCGTGCCGATGGTCGCCCACGACACCGTGGTGGGGCTCGTGCAGTTCGCCCGCACCAAGGGCAGCGAGCCGTTCGGCGACCGTGACCGGGACCTGGCCGTCGAACTCGCCGCCCGAGCCGCGGTCTGCATCGACAACGCCCGCCTCTACCGCCGCGAGCACGAACGCGCGTTGATACTGCAGCGGTCCCTGCTCCCGCCCGGCGACCCGGAGGCCTCCGGCCTCGACATCGCCTGCCGCTACCTGCCCGGCAGCGTCAACACCGGCCGGCCCAGCGAGGTCGGCGGCGACTGGTTCGACGTCATCGAACTGCCCGGACACCGCACCGCGCTGGTCGTCGGCGACGTCATGGGCCGTGGCCTGCGCGCCGCCGTCGCCATGGGCGAACTCCGCACCGCGGTCCGCACGCTGGCCCAGCTCGACCTCGAACCGGCCGAAGTGCTCTCCCAGCTGGACGAGATCGCCCGTGGCCTCGGCGCCCCCGGAGGGGTTCAGCAGGCGACCCGGGCGGCCCGCCGGCCCCGCGAGGCGGACCTGTCGGAGGTGTACCTCGCGACCTGCGTCTACGCCGTCTACGACTCCGTCACCCGGCGCTGCACCTTCGCCAACGCGGGCCATCTGCCGCCGGTGCTGGTCGAACCGGGTGAGGCGGCGCTGATGCTCGACGTGCCGCCGGGCATGCCGCTCGGCGTCGGCGGGGAGCCCTTCGAGGAGGTCGAGGTCGAACTGCCCGAGGGCGCCCTGCTCGCGCTCTACACGGACGGCCTGGTCGAAAGCCGCGACCACCCCCTGGACGAGGGCCTCCAGGCCTTCGTCAGCGCCCTCTCCGACCCGACCCAGCCGCTGGAGGACGTCTGCGACCACGTCCTCAACACCCTCGACACCCATCACGGCGAGGACGACATCGCGCTGCTGATGGCACGTGTCCAGGGGCTGCCCACGGAATCCGTCGGTGACTGGACCCTGCCGCGCGAGCCGCGCAGCGTGGGGCGGGCCCGCGAGTACGCGCGCGCCCAGCTGCTCGCCTGGGACATGGAACCCCTGGTCGACACCACGGAACTCCTGGTCAGCGAGCTGGTCACCAACGCCCTGCGCTACGGCGAGGGCGAGATCCGCCTGCGCCTGCTGCTCGACCGCACCCTGGTCTGCGAGGTGTGGGACTCCGGCCTGGTCCAGCCCCGCCGCCGCCGGGCCCGTGACACCGACGAGGGCGGCCGCGGCCTCCAACTGGTCGGCCTCCTGAGCGCGGCGTGGGGCTCCCGCCGCACCCCGCGGGGCAAGACGGTCTGGTTCGAACTGCCTTTGCCGGGCGGCGACACGAGCCTCACGGATCCGGCGGAGGCCCTCCTGAGTCTGTTCTGACCCGCAACCGAACAGAGATGCTGATCGTCCTCCCCGGCAACATCAACCGCACCACCGGGGGGAGACGGCATGGACCGCACGGAAGGCGCCGACAACGAGAACTCCTTAGCGCCACAAGGGGATCCCGAGCCCGCCCGGGGCAGCGGCACCAGGCGCCGGCGCTGGGTCAGACGCACGGCCATCGGCCTCCCCCTGCTGCTCCTGCTCCCGCTCCTCTCCGCATTGACCGCCCTCCGCATCAACTACATGGGCGACCCGGCGGACGACACCCGGACCCGCGACCGGGACGCCCTGTGGCTCGGTCACGCCTGGGTCGACGGCCGCAAGAAGGACGCCGACGTCACCGCCCTCGCGCGCCGCCTGCAAGGCACCGGCATCCGTGACCTGTACGTCCACTCCGGCCCGCTGGAACACGACGGCACGCTTCCGGAGTCCGTGTATCCCAGGGCTCGCTGGTTCATCGACGCGGTCCACGAGAAGCTGCCCGGCGTCCGGGTCCAGGCCTTCCTCGGCGATGTCCTCGCCACCGAGAGCCCGGACGGGATGCGTTTGAAGGAGCCGGAGACCCGAGCCGCGGTCGTCCGCTCCGCCCGCCAGGTCCTGGACACCGGCTACGAGGGCATCCACCTGGACCTGGAGCCCCTGCACTCCGGCGACGGCGACTACCTCACCCTGCTCGAAGCCGTGCGCCGCGAGACCCGCTCCCGGGACGCGCGACTCTCCGTCGCCGCCCACCAGATCGACCCGCTCCCGGCCTTCCACACCGTCTGGGGCGGCATCACCGGCCACCCCAAGTGGTGGTCGCAGGAGTTCTTCGGCCAGGTCGCCCGCCGCGTCGACCAGATCGCCGTGATGTCGTACGACACGATGCAGCCCCTGCAGAGCACCTACGGCGGTTATGTCGCCCAGCAGACCTCCCTCGCCCTGGAGGTCACCCCGCCGTCCACCGACCTGCTGATGGGGCTGCCCTTCTTCCACGAGAACCGCTTCGGGCACTGGAACCACGCCGAAACCGTCCCCGCCGCCGTACGCGGCGTCCGCCTGGGCCTGTCCCGGACGGACGCGGACCGGGCCCGCTTCGGTGTCGCGCTGTACATCGACTTCGCCGCGACCGAGGCGGACTGGCGTGCGTACCAGGAGGGCTGGGCCGACGAGTGATCAGCCTGCCGAGGAGCGCCTCCTGATCTTCGAGCCCAGCCACACCAGCGGGTCGTACTTGCGGTCGACCGCCCGTTCCTTCAGGGGGATCAGCGCGTTGTCCGTGATCTTGATGCCTTCCGGGCAGACCTCCGTGCAGCACTTGGTGATGTTGCAGTAGCCGAGGCCGTGTTCGTCCTGGGCGGTGGTCTTGCGGTCCAGGCCCGACTCCGCCGCCGCGTCCAGCGGGTGCATGTCCAGCTCCGCCACCCGCATCAGGAAACGCGGCCCGGCGAACGCCTGCTTGTTCTCCTCGTGGTCGCGCACCACATGGCAGGTGTCCTGGCACAGGAAGCACTCGATGCACTTGCGGAACTCCTGCGAGCGGTCCACGTCCTCCTGCATCATGCGGTACTCGCCCGGTGCGACACCGGCCGGCGGGACGAAGGCCGGAACCTCCCTCGCCTTGGCGTAGTTGAAGCCGACGTCGGTGACCAGGTCGCGGACGACCGGGAACGCCCGCAGCGGCGTCACCGTGATCGTCTCCGCGCGGTCGAACACCGACATGCGCGTCATGCACAACAGCCGCGGACGGCCGTTGATCTCCGCCGAGCAGGAACCGCACTTGCCGGCCTTGCAGTTCCAGCGCACGGCGAGGTCGGGCGTCTGGGTGGCCTGGAGGCGGTGGATGATGTCGAGCACCACCTCACCGTCGTTGACCTCGACCTCGAAGTCCTCCAGGCCGCCGCCGCTCACGTCCCCGCGCCACACCTTGAAGTGGGCCGTATAGCCGCTCATTCGTAGAGCTCCTCTTCGGAGAGGTACTTGACCAGCTCCTCCTTGTCGAACAGGGCGAGCAGGTCGGCACGGACGGGTTCGGTGGTCTCGCGGGTGAGGGCGATCTGGCCGCGGACCGGGTCCGTCGCCGCCAGTCCGCCCGTCGGGTCGGTGAGCGCGCACAGCAGGTTGATCCGCCGCCACGTGCGGTCCATCGACGGGTGGTCCTCGCGTGTGTGCCCCCCGCGCGACTCGGTGCGCTCCAGCGCGGCCCGCGCCACGCACTCGCTGACCAGCAGCATGTTCCTGAGGTCCAGGGCGAGGTGCCAACCGGGGTTGAACTGCCGGTGCCCCTCGACCCCGGCCCGGCGCGCCCGCAGCCGCAGCTCGGCCAGCTTCTGAAGGGCCTGCTCCATCTCCGGCTCGCGGCGGATGATGCCGACCAGGTCGTTCATCGTCTGCTGGAGCTCCTGGTGCAGGGTGTACGGGTTCTCCGGCGGGCCGCCCGCCGGTTCCTCGATCTCCGCCTCGGCCGAGAAGGGCCGCAGGGCCTCCGCCGCCGCCGCGTCGACCTGGACGTCGTCCACCACGGGCCGCGCCCCGGCCAGACCGGCCGCGTACTCGGCCGCGTGCCGGCCCGCCCGGCGGCCGAACACCAGCAGGTCCGACAGCGAGTTGCCGCCGAGCCGGTTGGAGCCGTGCATACCGCCGGCCACCTCACCGGCCGCGTACAGCCCGGGCACCCCGCGCGCCGCCGCCGTGTCGGACTCGACCGCGACCCCGCCCATGACGTAGTGGCAGGTGGGCCCGACCTCCATCGCCTCCGCCGTGATGTCGACGTCCGCCAGCTCCTTGAACTGGTGGTACATCGACGGCAGCCGGCGCCTGATGGTCTCGGCGGGCATCCGCGTCGACACGTCGAGGAACACGCCTCCGTGCGGGGAGCCGCGCCCCTCCTTCACCTCGGCGTTGATCGCCCGCGCGACCTCGTCACGGGGGAGCAGCTCGGGCGGGCGCCGGTTGTGGTCCGGGTCGTCGTACCAGCGGTCGCCCTCCTCCTCCGTCTCGGCGTACTTGTCCTTGAAGACGTCGGGGATGTAGTCGAACATGAACCGCTTGCCCTCGGAGTTGCGCAGCACCCCGCCGTCGCCGCGCACCGACTCGGTGACGAGGATGCCCTTCACCGACGGCGGCCAGACCATGCCGGTCGGGTGGAACTGCACGAATTCCATGTTCAGCAGGGGAGCGCCCGCGAGCAGGGCGAGTGCGTGGCCGTCGCCGGTGTACTCCCAGGAGTTCGACGTCACCTTGAAGGACTTGCCGATGCCGCCGGTGGCGATCACCACGGCCGGCGCCTCCAGCACGAAGAAGCGGCCCGACTCGCGCTCGTAGGCGAAGACCCCGGAGACCCGGCCGCCCTCTTTCAGCACGCGCGTGACCGTGCACTCCTGGAAGACCTTCAGCCGGGACTCGTAGTCGCCGGTCTCCTTGTGGTCCTCCTGCTGGAGGGAGACGATCTTCTGCTGGAGGGTGCGGATCAGTTCCAGGCCGGTGCGGTCACCGACGTGCGCGAGGCGCGGGTACTCGTGGCCGCCGAAGTTGCGCTGGGAGATCCGGCCGTCCTTCGTACGGTCGAAGAGCGCGCCCCAGGTCTCCAGCTCCCACACCCGCTGCGGCGCCTCCTGGGCGTGCAGCTCGGCCATCCGCCACTGGTTGAGGAACTTGCCGCCGCGCATGGTGTCGCGGAAGTGCACCTGCCAGTTGTCACCGCTGTTGACGTTGGCCATGGCCGCGGCGATGCCGCCCTCGGCCATCACCGTGTGCGCCTTGCCGAACAGCGACTTGCAGATCACGGCCGTACGGGCGCCCCGCTCCCGGGCCTCGATGGCGGCGCGCAGGCCCGCGCCGCCCGCGCCCACCACGACGACGTCCCACTCCTGCCGGTCGACCACGGACATCGATAAGGTCCCATCCCTCTAGAAGAAGCGCGGATCGTCGAAGGCACCCGACGCGACCAGGTAGACGTAGAAGTCGGCGAGCGCCACGCTCACCAGCGACGCCCAGGCGAGCTGCATGTGCCGGGCGTTGAGCTTCCCCGCCCACTGCCACATCCGGTAGCGCACCGGATGTCTGGAGAAGTGCTTGAGCTTGCCGCCGACGATGTGCCGGCAGGAGTGGCAGGAGATCGTGTACGCCCAGATCAGGACGATGTTGACCAGGAACACGAGCGTGCCGAGACCCATGTGGCCCCAGGCGTAGGTCTCGTCGCGGAAGGCGAGCACGGTGTCGTAGGTCAGGATCCCGGCGACCACGATCGCGGCGTAGAAGAAGTACCGGTGGATGTTCTGCAGGATCAGCGGGAACCGGGTCTCGCCGGTGTACTTCCCGTGCGGCTCGGCGACCGCGCAGGCCGGCGGGGACGCCCAGAAGCCCCGGTAGTAGGCCTTGCGGTAGTAGTAGCAGGTCAGGCGGAAGCCGAGCGGGAAGATCAGGATGATGATCGCGGGCGAGATGCCCCACCAGCTTCCGAAGAGCTCCCAGTTCGGGCCGGACCTCATCGGCTCGCAGTTCTCCGCCAGGCACGGGGAGTAGAAGGGCGAGACGTACGGCGCCGCGTAGTAGTCGGTGTTCGCGAAGGCCCGCCACGTCGAGTACACGATGAAGGCGAGCAGGCCCGCGGCGGTGCCGGCCGGGGCCAGCCACCAGCGGTCGGTGCGCAGGTGCGGGGCGGCGATCGCGGCGCGCGCGGCGCCCCGGACACCGCCGCTCTCAGGTCTGGGTTCGGTGGCAGGGGGTTCCGTACCAGTGGCCACGTGACGACTCCGGTCGGGTTCGGGGGAGGTGCCGGTCGGGCTCGACTCCTCCCCGGATCAGGGAGCGCGCCGGTCCCGGGCGCCGAGCCCCTCGTCGTCCGAGTCGCTCCACAGGGCGGAGTCGTACGGCGTGTCCGAGATGGTGACCAGCTCGGGGCGGGTCGGCGCGGCCGGTGACGCGGCGGCGTCGCGCAGCAGGGCGACGCTCTCGCGCAGGTGGTTGGCGTCGGCACGGACGCGGCGCATCTCCAGGCCGCCGGTGCCGAGCTGCTTCTCCAGGCGCCCCAGCGATCGGAACACCTCGTCGAGACTGCGCTGGACTGACATCAGTTCGTCGTGAACGGACATGACTTGCCCTCACTTCCGCGGGTCCTTCGTGGCCCAAGGCGGCGACGCTCATGCGCCTGCGAGTGTTGCGCGTCACACCTTGTGCTGTGAAGGGATGTGCATCGATTGGCCGAGGCGTACGGGTGCATTGCGCGGTGCGTTGCGCCGCACGGGTGACTTCCCGTCCGTGACCGCCGTGTCGCCCTGTGTTGCCGAACCCTTTCCTCTTCAGTGGCCGCATACATCAGATGAAAGCCAAATACCGCCAAACGTGATCATAACGCCCGCGGCTTCCCGGAGGTAGCACAGATGTCCCAGCACGGCGTCGGCCCGCGCGCGGTCATGCGCTCGGTCGCCTTCCTCACCGCGGGAGTGCTCGCGGTGCCCGCGCTCGCCGGATGCGGCTCCGACGACCCGTCCGGCAAGCCGCTCGCCGGGCAGGACATCCAGCCCGCCCCCCGGGACCGGATCACCGACGGAGGCACCCTGCGCTGGGCCGTCGACTCCGTACCGGACACGCTGAACACCTTCCAGTCGGACGCCGACGCGACCACCGCCCGCGTCGCCCAGGCCGTCCTGCCGTCGATGTTCCGCATGGACGCCTCCGGCCGCCCGGAGCGCGACCCCGACTACCTGGAGTCCGCCGAGGTCGTCGACACCGAGCCCAAGCAGGTCGTCCTCTACAAGCTCAACCAGCAGGCCGTCTGGAGCGACGGCCGGGAGATCGGCGCCGCCGACTTCGCGGCCCAGTGGCGCGCCCTGTCCGGCAAGAACACCGCCTACTGGACCGCCCGCAACGCCGGCTACGACCGCATCCAGAAGATCGAGCGCGGCGACAACGCCCTGGAGGTCCGGGTCACCTTCAGCCGGCCCTACGCGGACTGGCGCTCGCTGTTCTCCCCGCTGTACCCGAAGGACGTCATGGGCACCCCGGACTCCTTCAACGACGGGGCCCGCAAGAAGCTCAAGGTCACCGCCGGACCCTTCACCGTGAAGAAGGTCGACCGCGAGGACGAGGAGATCACCCTCGCCCGCAGCCCGCGCTGGTGGGGCAAGCCGGCCAAGCTCTCCGAGATCGTGCTGCGCACCGTCCCGCGCGACAAGCGGGCCGCCGAGCTGGCCGCGGGCGAGCTCGACCTGGCCGAGATCGACCCCACGGCGGCCCGCCGCATCACCGTCGCCGCCCGCCCGCAAAGTTCCGCCAGCCCGCTCATGGGCCCCGGCGCCGACCGGTCCGCCGCGGACTCCCTCGAGTCCTGGGCCCGCGCCAACGGCTCCGACGAGGACGCCGCCGACGAGGAGACCGTCGCCCGCAAGAAGCTGCGCAAGGCGGCCGTCAAGTACGCCCGCCAGCAGCAGGCACTCAGCGGCTTCGAGGTCCGCAAGTCCCTGGAGCCCGCCTACACCCAGCTCGCCCTGAACGGCGCCGAGGGCCCGCTCACCGACGAGCGGGTCCGCAGGGCCGTCGCCCGCGCCCTGGACCGCAAGGAACTCGCCCGGGTCGTCCTGGGGCCCCTCGGCCTGCCCGCCGTCCCGGTCGGCAGCCACCTCGCCCTGTCCGGCCAGGCCGCCTACGCCGACAACAGCGGCGCCCTCGGCGGCCAGGACACCAAGGAGGCCCAGGCCCTGCTCGCGGACGCCGGGTGGGTGCGCGGCGGCCCGGTCAAGGAGGAGAAGAAGAAGGAGAAGGAGAAGGCGGCCGGCCCCGAGGGCGGCAAGGCCGACGACTCCGGCGAGGACGACAAGGCGCGGCGCGGACCGGACCCCGCCGAGCACCTCGTCCGGGACGGCAAGCAGTACGCGGCCCCGCACCAGGGCGGCGCCCCAGGGGCGTACGCCCCTGGGGGCACAGCCGCCCCGGCGAACCAGGAGGCCGCCCCGCTCGCCAAGAACGGCAAGCCCCTCACGCTCCGCTTCGTGCTGCCCTCCGGGCCCGGCTCCCAGCCGCTGCGCACGGTCGCGGACCGCATCTCCCGCATGCTGGAGCGCGTCGGCATCACCACCGAGATCTCCAAGGTCTCCGACGAGTCCTACTTCAAGGACCACATCGCCTCCGGCCAGTACGACCTGGCCCTGTACTCCTGGCCCGCCACGGCGTTCCCCGCCACCGACGCCCGCCCCGTCTACGCCAAGCCCGTCCCGGCCGCCGACGGCTCGCTGAACGTCGAGCAGAACTACACCCGCGTCGGCACCGACCAGGTGGACCAGCTCTTCGACGAGGCCGTGGCCACACTCGACGAGGGCGAGTCGAACTCCCTGCTCCGCAAGGCCGACTCCCGGATCTGGGCGGCGGCCGGCTCGATCCCCCTCTTCCAGCGCCCCCAGCTCCTGGCGGCCCGCAAGAACCTGGTCAACACCGGCGCCTTCGGCCTCGGCACGCCGGTCTACGAGGACATGGGCTTCCTGAAGAAGGGCGCGAAGCCGGCGGCGGGCCCGTCGGTGAAGGGCACGACCGCCCCGTAGCTCTGGGAACGCTCAAACGGCTTGCCGTCCCCGCCCGGCGTCCGCACCCTGGGATCAGCAGTGATCATGGTGCGGACGCCGGGCGTCCGTATGCAGGGGAGGGGAGCCGGGGGATGCGCGGCAGAGTGGGGCGAGCCTGCGGGGCGGGGCTGGTCATCGGGGTGCTGGTGACGGGGGTGGCGGCGTGCACGGGGAGCGCGGGCGGGAACGAGGCCGACCAGGGCCATAGGCCGGTCAAGCCCGTCGCGACGGCCTGTGCGAACGGCACCTTCACCTGGTCCCACCTCACCGAGCGGGACCGGTTGACCGGCGTCTCCGACCCCGAGCGGCTCGGGAAGGGCGGCGGCCCTCTGCAGAACCCGATGCGGCGGGTGTACACCCCCAGCCCCTCGGTACGCGCCGACGGACCGGCCCCGTCCCCCGCGGAGATCCTCTTCTCGCTCGGCAAGAAGGCCGGCGAGATCGACTCCGACGCGCGCACCCTGGCGGAGGCGGGCGAGACCTGGCCGTTCACCGACGCCCGGCAGCCGGCCCCGGAGCTCGACACCGACCGCATCAAGCCCGACACGGCGGGCGAGTACATCCAGTACGCCGGTGTGAGGGAGGTGGCGGCGGACTTCCGCTACCGCTGCCCGGACGGCAGGACCGTCTCCGGTCACGCCCGGAACTGGACGGTCGACTTCGCCGTCCTGACCGACTGCGGGGTACGCCCGGACTCACCCGTGGCCCGGGAGGCCGCCCGGCGGTCCTGCGGACCGGCCTGACCTGCGCCGACGTAGCCCGGCTAACCCCTGCCGCCGCAGCCCCGTACCATGGGGTGAGGCCGTGGCATGTTGAGCCCGGCAGGGCCCGCGCACCACCGACGTACGCGCAGGGCATTCACTACTCCGGGAGTACGCCTTTTATGGCCACGCGCCACGACATCCGCAACGTCGCCATCGTCGCCCACGTCGACCACGGCAAGACCACCATCGTCGACGGCATGCTGAAGCAGGCCGGCGCCTTCGCCGCGCACCAGCTCGACTCGGTCGACGACCGCATGATGGACTCGAACGACCTGGAGCGTGAGAAGGGCATCACGATCCTGGCCAAGAACACGGCGGTGAAGTACCACCCGAAGGACGGGGGGGACGTCATCACCATCAACATCATCGACACCCCCGGCCACGCCGACTTCGGCGGCGAGGTGGAGCGCGGTCTGTCGATGGTCGACGGCGTCGTCCTGCTCGTGGACGCCTCCGAGGGCCCGCTCCCGCAGACCCGCTTCGTGCTGCGCAAGGCGCTCCAGCAGCGCCTGCCCGTCATCCTGTGCATCAACAAGACGGACCGCCCGGACTCCCGGATCGACGAGGTCGTCAACGAGACCTACGACCTCTTCCTCGACCTGGATGCCGACGAGGAGCAGATCGAGTTCCCGATCGTCTACGCCTGCGGCCGCGACGGCATCGCCTCGCTGACCAAGCCGGACAACGGCACGGTCCCGTCCGACTCCACCAGCCTGGAGCCGTTCTTCTCCACGATCCTGGAGCACATCCCGGCCCCGACCTACGACGAGGACGCCCCGCTCCAGGCCCACGTCACCAACCTCGACGCCGACAACTTCCTCGGCCGTATCGCGCTGCTCCGCGTCGAGCAGGGCGAGCTGCGCAAGGGCCAGACGGTCGCCTGGATGAAGCGCGACGGGTCCGTCGGCAACGTCCGCATCTCCGAGCTGATGATGACCGAGGCGCTCACCCGCAAGCCGGCCGAGATGGCGGGCCCCGGTGACATCTGTGCCGTCGCCGGCATCCCGGACATCATGATCGGCGAGACCCTGGCCGACCCGGAGAACCCGGTCGCGCTGCCGTTGATCACGGTCGACGAGCCCGCGATCTCCATGGTCATCGGCACCAACACCTCCCCGCTGGTCGGCCGTGGCGCCACCGGCAAGGGCGCCGACAACAAGGCGGCCGTCAAGGACCGCAAGGTCACCGCCCGCCAGGTCAAGGACCGCCTCGACCGCGAGCTGATCGGTAACGTCAGCCTCCGCGTGCTCGACACCGAGCGTCCCGACGCCTGGGAGGTGCAGGGCCGCGGCGAGCTGGCGCTGGCCATCCTGGTCGAGCAGATGCGCCGTGAGGGCTTCGAGCTGACCATCGGCAAGCCGCAGGTCGTCACCAAGGAGGTCGACGGCAAGACGTACGAGCCCGTCGAGCGCATGACGATCGACGTGCCCGAGGAGCACATGGGCGCCGTCACGCAGCTCATGGGCGTCCGCAAGGGCCGCATGGACAACATGTCGAACCACGGCTCCGGCTGGGTCCGCATGGAGTTCGTGGTGCCGTCGCGCGGTCTCATCGGCTTCCGGACCGAGTTCCTGACGCAGACCCGCGGCACCGGCATCGGGCACTCCATCCACGAGGGCTTCGAGCCCTGGTTCGGCACGCTGCAGACCCGTAACAACGGCTCG
The DNA here is from genome assembly GCF_040302345.1 of Streptomyces sp. NPDC126510. NCBI lineage: Bacteria > Bacillati > Actinomycetota > Actinomycetes > Kitasatosporales > Streptomycetaceae > Streptomyces > Streptomyces sp. NPDC126510. The sequence goes on from NZ_JBEORR010000003.1 coordinate 340,716, forward strand.
CTGGTCGCCGACCGCTCCGGTGCCGTCACCGCCTTCGCCATGACGAACCTCCAGGAGCGCGGCGTGCTCTTCGTGGATCCCGGCACCGAGGTGTACGAGGGCATGATCGTCGGTGAGAACTCGCGCTCCGACGACATGGACGTGAACATCACCAAGGAGAAGAAGCTCACGAACATGCGGTCCGCCTCGGCCGACTCGTTCGAGGCGATCGTCCCGCCGCGCAAGCTGTCGCTGGAGCAGTCCCTGGAGTTCTGCCGGGACGACGAGTGCGTCGAGGTCACTCCGGAGGCCGTGCGCATCCGCAAGGTGAACCTGGACGCCCGCGAGCGCGCCCGCGCCGCGAGCCGCGCCAAGCACGGCTGACGCCCGCCGCTGCGACGACGACACCGGGCACCCCGCGAGGCGGGGTGCCCGGTGCTGTTGTCTGGCCGGTGCTGTTGTCCGGTGCTGTTGTCCAAAAGGCAGGGAACGCGGAGGCAAGGGTAGGGAAAACCCTCGACTTGCCCGCGACAGCCGTCAGGGGCGGATTTCTCCCACTACCCTGCTCCGGAAGCGCCACGCGTCCCCGGCCTCGGGGATCGCGCAACGGCCTTGCCGCACAAGCTATTTGAGCGCGCGACAGACGCCGATGGAACCCTGCACGGATTCCACGGTACGCCGCAAGCGGTTTATCTCACTCTCGCGTCCGGAATGCGGACAGCCGACACCGATAGATGTGTAACAAGTCCGTTTCGCAGGGATCTTTCACCAAACCCTTTGTCCGGATTTTGGAAGATGTAGGCGAGAGCTGTGATCGAACCGAGACCTCGAGAGTGTGGTTCGGTCCTGGCGTTTGGCAGATAGTTAGGCGCGTAGAGCTCGGATGTACGGGTCAGTAGCCGGCAGCGGCGCGACTCACGAGCGCGGGGGCACTCGACGAATTCCGGCACCGGCGACGGGCGGGGGCCGTGATGTGTCGTGTGCTCCCTTCGCGGTGAACCAATGACTTCATAGGAGGAACCCATGCGCGGTGCCAAGAGCGCCAAGTGGGTCGCGGGGGCGATAGTCGTCGCCCTGGCCGCCACCGCCTGCGGCGGCGGCGACGACAGTGCCGGCGACGACATGAACAAGGGGAAGGCCGACCCGAACGGCATCGTCACTGCGCAGCTGAGCGAACCGCAGAACCCGCTGCAGCCGGCCAACGCCAAGGAGAGCCAGGGCAGCCGCGTGCTGCGCACGATCTTCGCCGGCCTGGTCGACTACGAGCCCGGCACCGGCAAGCTCGAGTACATCAACGCCGAGTCGGTCACGCCGAACAAGGACTCGTCGGAGTGGACCGTCAAGCTCAAGCCGGGCTGGAAGTTCCACGACGGCACCACGGTCACCGCGAAGTCCTACGTGGACTCCTGGAACTGGTCCGCCAACATCAAGAACAACCAGACCAACTCCAGCTGGTTCTCGGACATCGTCGGTTTCGCGGACGTGCACCCGGAGAAGGGTGACCCGAAGAGCGACAAGATGTCGGGTCTGAAGGTCGTCGACGACAACACCTTCACGATCAAGCTGACGCAGCCGGTCTCGTACTTCGCGTACAAGCTGGGCTACGACGTGTGGGCGCCGCTGCCCGAGGCCTTCTTCAAGGACCCGAAGGGCTTCGGCCAGAAGCCGGTCGGCAACGGCCCGTACAAGTTCGTGTCCTGGGAGCACAACAAGCTCATCAAGGTCCGCAAGTTCGCGGGCTACAAGGGCCCGAACGTCGCCAAGAACGGCGGCATCGACTTCAAGAACTACACGACCGCCGACGCCGCGTACTCGGACCTGCGCTCGGACAACGTGGACTGGATCGAGCAGGTCCCGACCACCGCGCTGACGAACTACAAGTCGGACCTCGGCGACCGTGCCATCGACGAGCCGTACTCGGCCGTCCAGTCGATCGTCCCGGCGTTCTACACCAAGCAGTTCAAGGACATCGACCCCAAGGTCATCCAGGGTCTGTCCATGGCGATCGACCGCCAGACGATCACCAAGACCGTCCTCCAGGGCACGCGTACCCCGGCCGACTCCTACGTCGCCCCGGGTGTCCTCGGCTACAAGAAGGGCGCGCTCGGCGACATCGTCAAGTTCGACCCGGCCCAGGCCAAGAAGCTCATCCAGGAGGGTGGCGGCGTCCCGGGCAACAAGATCCAGATCCAGTACAACGCCGACCAGGACCACAAGCCCTGGGTCGACGCGGTCTGCAACTCGATCCGCAAGTCCACCGGCGTGGAGTGCACCGGCGACCCGAAGCCGACCTTCCAGGCCGACCTCGACGCCCGTGACAAGGACCAGGTCAAGTCCATGTACCGCGGTGGCTGGGTGCTCGACTACCCGGTCAACTCGAACTTCATGCGCGACCTGTACGGCTCCACGGCGGCCGGCAACACCAGCGGTTACTCCAACAAGGAGTTCGACAAGCTGAGCTCCGAGGCGGACAAGGCCAGCTCGATCGACGAGACCGTGAAGATGTACCAGCAGGCGGAGCAGCTCCTCGCCAAGGACATGCCGGCCATTCCGCTCTGGTTCTACAAGGTCAACAGCGGTCAGTCCAAGAACATCCTGGGCAAGATCGAGTACGGCCAGGACGGTGACCCGATCTTCGACACCATCCAGGTCAAGCAGAAGTAACCAGACGACCGCAGACCGGTGCCGCCTCTCCCGCACAAGGGGAGCGGCGGCGCCGGTCCGTAGGCACAGGCCTCCACCTCACCCCCCTAACCTGCGGTAGATGAGTGCGCAGGCCTCGCCGACCCCTCACGGCATGGAGGCGCAAGATGGGGCGCTACGCCGCCAGGCGACTGCTCCAGATGATCCCGATCTTCATCGGGACAACTCTGTTGATCTTCTTGATGGTCCACATCCTTCCGGGCGACCCGGTCCGGGCCATCTACGGGGACAAGGCTCCCGATCCCGCACAGATCGCGCAGATCAAGCGCGAGTACGGCTTCGACAAGCCCGTCCTCGAGCAGTACTTCCACTACATGCTGAATCTCCTCAAGGGAGACTTCGGCAACAACCTCGCCGGACGCCCGGTCATCGACCTCATGAGCGAGGCCTTCCCGGTGACCCTGCGGCTGACGCTGCTGGCCATCACCATCGAGATCATCATCGGCGTGGGCCTGGGGGCGTGGGCCGGTCTGCGGGCCGGTAAGGCCGCCGACACCGGTGTGCTGGTCTTCACCCTGACGGTGATCTCCATCCCGGTGTTCGTCCTCGGCTTCATCGCCCGGTTCATCTTCGCCGACGAACTCGGCTGGCTGCCGCCCAACGTCCAGGACTCCACGTCCTACTCGCAGTTGTTCCTGCCCGCGTTCGTCCTGGCCATGCTGTCCATGGCCTATGTTGCCCGGCTGACCCGGACGACCTTCGCCGAGAACCTGCGCGCCGACTACATGCGCACCGCGCTCGCCAAGGGCCTGCCCCGGCGCCGCATCATCGGTGTCCACCTGCTGCGCAACTCGCTGATCCCGGTCGTCACCTTCGTCGGCACCGACGTCGGCGGCTTCATCGGCGGTGCGGTCATCACCGAGGGCATCTTCAACATCCAGGGTGTCGGCAACCTCCTCTACAGGGCGATCCAGACGAGCGAGGGCTCGACGGTCACGGGTGTGGTGACGGTCCTCGTCCTCGTCATCCTCCTGATCAACCTGCTCATCGACCTGCTGTACGCGGTCCTGGACCCGAGGATCCGGTATGCCTGACGTGACCAAGGCCCAGACCGCCGACGCCGCGGCCGTGGACGCCATCGCCCCGCCGGCCGTCGACGCACCCGGCAAGCAGAGCACGCAGAAGAGCGAGAAGCCCCGCTCCCTGTGGGGTGACGCCTGGTACGACCTGCGGCACCGGCCCATGTTCTGGATCTCCTCGGTGCTGCTGGTCCTGCTGCTGGTGATCGCCGCGTTCCCCGGCATGTTCACCAGCGTCGACCCGCGTGACGGCGACCTGGTCCACCACTACCTGGGCAAGCCGGAGCTGGGGCACTTCTTCCAGCCGGACTGGTTCGGCTACGACCAGCAGGGCCGCTCGATCTACTCGCGCGTCATCCACGGCACCCGTGCCTCGATCCTCGTCGGCGTCTGCGTCACCGCGGCCGTCACGCTGCTCGGCGGACTGCTCGGCATGCTGGCCGGCTACTTCGGCGGCTGGGTCGACTCGGTGATCTCCCGGATCGTCGACATCTTCTTCGGCCTGCCGTTCCTGCTCGGCACCATGGTCGTCCTGAACGCCTTCACCGAGCGCAAGGTGTACGTGGTCATCCTGGCTCTGGCCTTCCTTGGCTGGACCTCGATCGCCCGCGTCATGCGCAGCTCGGTGATCACCGCCAAGCAGGCGGACTACGTGACGGCGGCCCGGGCGCTCGGCGCCGGCACCACGCGGATCCTGTTCCGCCACGTGATGCCGAACGCCGTCGCGCCGACCATCGTCGTGGCCACGATCGCGCTCGGCGGTTACATCTCCGCGGAGGCCACGCTGTCGTTCCTCGGCCTCGGCCTCAGCGACCCGACGATCTCGTGGGGCATCGACATCTCCGAGGGCAGCAAGGTGATCCGGGACAACCCGCACACGCTGCTGTTCCCGGCGGGCATGCTCAGCCTCACCGTCTTCGCGTTCATCATGCTCGGCGACGCGGTGCGCGACGCCCTTGACCCGAAGCTGCGCTGAGGAGGGCGTACGTGACCACCATCGACAAGACCCGGAACGTCCCCGAGCCGCGCGGCGCGGCCGAGGGTGACGTTCCCCTGCTCGAAGTGCGCGACCTGCACGTCGAGTTCCACACCCGCGACGGTGTGGCCAAGGCCGTCAACGGCGTCAACTACACCGTGAGCTCCGGCGAGACCCTCGCCGTGCTCGGTGAGTCCGGCTCCGGCAAGTCCGTGACCGCCCAGGCGATCATGGGCATTCTCGACATGCCGCCCGGGCGGATCCCGCAGGGGCAGATCCTGTACCGGGGCGAGGACATGCTCACCATGTCCGGCGACGCCCGGCGCAGGATCCGGGGCCGGAAGATCGCCATGATCTTCCAGGACGCGCTGTCCGCGCTGAACCCGGTGCTGTCCGTCGGCTACCAGCTCGGCGAGATGTTCCGCGTCCACCAGGGCCTCAGCAAGAAGGAAGCCAAGGCCAAGGCCATCGAGCTGATGGACCGCGTGAAGATCCCGGCCGCGAAGGAGCGCGTCGGCGACTACCCGCACCAGTTCTCCGGCGGTATGCGCCAGCGCATCATGATCGCCATGGCGCTCGCCCTGGAGCCGGACCTGATCATCGCCGACGAGCCGACCACGGCCCTCGACGTGACGGTCCAGGCCCAGGTGATGGACCTGCTCGCGGAGCTGCAGCGCGAGTACAACATGGGCCTGATCCTGATCACCCACGACCTCGGCGTCGTCGCCGACGTCGCGGACAAGATCGCCGTGATGTACGCGGGCCGGATCGTGGAGACCGCGCCCGTGCACGAGCTGTACAAGCGGCCCGCGCACCCCTACACCAAGGGTCTGCTCGAATCGATCCCGCGCCTGGACCAGAAGGGCCAGGACCTGTACGCGATCAAGGGCCTGCCGCCCAACCTGACGCGTATCCCGTCCGGTTGTGCCTTCAACCCGCGGTGCCCGCAGGCCCAGGACATCTGCCGTACGGACCTGCCGCCGCTGCACCCGGTCACCGAGCGGGACGGCGGCGAGCTGGCCGGCCGCGGCAGCGCGTGCCACTTCTGGAAGGAGACGATCCATGGCTGAGCTGGACAAGACGGACGAATCCATGGACGCCACCCCCAATGTCACCGAGGTCGAGACGGTCGACGCGGCCACCGACGAGGAGGCCGTCGCCGCCATCGAGGCGCCGGTCGAACGCGGTGAGCCGATCCTGCAGGTGCGCAACCTGGTCAAGCACTTCCCGCTGACCCAGGGCATCCTGTTCAAGCGTCAGATCGGTGCGGTCAAGGCCGTGGACGGGGTCTCCTTCGACCTCTACCAGGGCGAGACGCTCGGCATCGTGGGCGAGTCCGGCTGTGGCAAGTCCACCGTCGCCAAGCTGCTGATGATGCTGGAGAAGGCGACCGCGGGCGAGATCTTCTACAAGGGCCAGGACATCACCAGGCTGTCCGGGCGTGCGCTGAAGGCGGTCCGCCGGAACATCCAGATGGTGTTCCAGGACCCGTACACCTCGCTCAACCCCCGTATGACGGTGGGCGACATCATCGGGGAACCCTTCGACATCCACCCCGAGGTGGCCCCGAAGGGCGACCGCCGCCGCAAGGTCCAGGAACTCCTGGACGTCGTCGGTCTCAACCCCGAGTACATCAACCGCTACCCGCACCAGTTCTCGGGCGGTCAGCGCCAGCGCATCGGCATCGCCCGCGGCCTGGCCCTGAACCCCGAGATCATCATCTGCGACGAGCCGGTCTCCGCGCTGGACGTGTCCGTCCAGGCGCAGGTCATCAACCTGATGGAGAAGCTGCAGAACGAGTTCAACCTCTCGTATCTCTTCATCGCGCACGACCTGTCGATCGTCCGGCACATCTCGGACCGTGTGGGTGTGATGTACCTCGGCAAGATGGCCGAGATCGGGTCGGACACGGAGATCTACGACCACCCGACGCACCCCTACACGCAGGCGCTGCTGTCGGCCGTCCCGGTCCCCGACCCGGAGTCCCGTGAGGGCCGCGAGCGGATCATCCTCACCGGCGACGTCCCGTCCCCGGCCAACCCGCCCTCGGGCTGCCGCTTCCGCACCCGCTGCTGGAAGGCCGAGGACAAGTGCGCGCAGGAGGTCCCGCTCCTGGCCATCCCCGAGCGTTTCCAGGGCTCGGACACCCCGGCGGCCCACGAATCCGCCTGCCACTTCGCGGAGGAAAAGGACGTGGTCCACGCGGCCTGACTCGCCGTTCGACGTCCGCACCGGTTCCCGGCGTCCCTGCAACGGGGTGCCGGGAACCGGCATGCGAGGATCCTGGATGCTGCATCACATCGAACTGTGGGTTCCCGACCTGCCGCGGGCGGTCGCCGAATGGGGCTGGCTCCTCGGCCGCCTCGGCTGCCGTACCAGGAATGGGAACACGGCCGCAGCCGGCGCCTCGGCCCGGCCTACCTCGTCGTCGGGCAGTCGCCCGCGATGAGCGAAACCGGGCACGACCGCATGCGGCCCGGGCTCAATCACCTCGCGTTCCACGCCGGGCCCCCCGCGCGCGTGGACGCGCTGGCCGCCGAGGCCCCCGGCCACGGTTGGAGGCCGCTTTTCGCCGACCGCTACCCGTACGCCGGCGGCCCCGAGCACTACGCGGCCTATCTCTCGAACAGCGACGGCTTCGAGGTGGAATGCGTGGCGTCCGAGTTCGGCACCCCCGCACCCGCCCGCCAACTGCGTTAACACGCAGGCAACTTCGCTGACCCGGTTCCGATATACGGACACGTCAGGCTGGTCAGCGTACGGCCGTGCGGGTGCCGTAGGCGGGCCGGAACGCCGGGAGGCGTTCCGGCCCGTCGCCGTGTTCAGGGGGCCGTGAGGCCCAGCGAGCGCTTCAGGAAGTCGACCTGGAGGAGGAGCAGGTTCTCGGCGACCTGCTCCTGAGGGGTGATGTGGGTGACGCCGGACAGCGGCAGCACCTCGTGGGGGCGGCCGGCCGCCAGCAGGGCCGAGGACAGGCGCAGGGCGTGGGCGACCACGACGTTGTCGTCGGCGAGGCCGTGCACGACCATCAAGGGACGGTGCGGCTCGGCGGGGGAGGACAGTCCCTCGGCGGTGACGAGGGAGCTCTTCGCGTACGCCTCCGGCTGCTCCGCCGGAGTGCCCAGGTAGCGCTCGGTGTAGTGGGTGTCGTACAGGCTCCAGTCCGTCACCGGCGCGCCCGCGATGCCCGCGTGGAAGACGTCCGGGCGGCGCAGCACCGCGAGGCCCGCCAGCCAGCCGCCGTAGGACCAGCCGCGGATCGCCACCCGGGACAGGTCCAGGGGGTGGCGCTTCGCGAGGTCCTCCAGGGCCTCCACCTGGTCGTCCAGCGACAGCGTGAAGTCGTGGTGGATCGCCTTCTCCCAGGCGGGGGAGCGGCCCGGAGTGCCGCGGCCGTCCGCGACCACGACCGCGAAGCCCTGGTCCGCGAACCACTGCGAGGTGAGGTGGGCGTTGTGCGCGGCCACCACCCGCTGGCCGTGCGGGCCTCCGTACGGGTCCATGAGCACCGGCAGTGGGGTGTCACCGTCGTAGTCCCGAGGCATAAGCACGGCGCACGGGATGCGGCGTGCGCCCCCCTCGGTGAGCGTCACGCGGGGGGACATACCGGGATCTTCGGCGTACGAAGGGACAGTCCTGGTCGGTTTTCCGTCGCGCAGGACCTGCACCAGTGAACCTGGCCGGTTCAGTGCCGCCGAGACCAGGACCGTCACCTGCCCGGCCCGCACCGCCGCGTGCACGCCCGGCTCCCGCGAGACGCGCTCCACGCCCAGCTCGTTCACCCGGTACACGTGCACCTCGCCCGTCTCCGCCTCCCCGGTGGCCTCCGCGCCCGCCGACGCCGAGATCAGCACGTCGTGCTCGGAGACGTCCAGCAGGGCCCGGACGTGCAGCTGCGCGCCGGTGAGCGGCCGGTCCCCGACCGCCAGCACACGCGCCCCGCCCTCGTCTGCGATCCGCACCAGCTGACCGGACGGGCTCCAGCACGGGACCCCGGGGAAAAGATCAAGCCATGTTCGATCTTCGTCGGCGTGCACCATCCGGGTCGCGCCCGAGTCCGGATCCACGGCCAGGACCAGCTGACTGCGCTGGTCGCGCGCCTGTACGAGCAGCAGTGGCGCGCCCGCCGCTGACCAGTGGACATGTGCCAGGTACGGGTAGCGCGCCCGGTCCCAGACGACCTCCGTCCGCAGCCCGTCCAGGCCGATCACGAACAGCCGCACCTCCGCGTTGCCGGTGCCGGCCGCCGGGTACGGAACCCGCTGCGGCTCCCGCTCCGGATGGGCGGGGTCGGCGATCCACCAGCGCCGCACCGGCGAGTCGTCCACCCGTGCCACGAGCAGCCGGTCCGACTCCGGGGCCCACCAGAAGCCCCGCGAGCGCCCCATCTCCTCGGCCGCGATGAACTCGGCCAGTCCGAACGAGACATTCTCCGACTCCGGCCCGGCGAGCGCCCGGTCGTCCTCTCCCTCGGCGCCCACCACCCGCAGGGCGCCCTGCGCGACATACGCGACGTGCCGCCCGTCGGGCGAGGGGCGCGGGTCGATCACGGGCCCGGGGACGGACATCTCTCGCGCCGTCCCGGCCCGCAGCTCGGCCGCGAAAAGCCGCCCGGACAAGGCGAAAGAGGCCACCTCGACGGCCGAGTCGGTGGCGTACCCGACGATGCCGGCCCCGCCCTCACGGCTGCGTTCGCGCCGCGCCCGTTCCTCGGGTGAGAGGTCCTCGGAGGCGCCGCCCAGCAGGGCGCGCGGGTCGGCGGCGACGCGCTCCGCACCCTCCTCCGGGTCGAGGACCCAGAGCGAATTCGCCCGGTCCGTACCGGAACCGGAGCGCAGGAACACGACACGCGAACCGTCGGGCGCCACGGTGAACGAACGCGGCGCGCCGAGCGTGAAGCGCTGGGTACGGGCGTGCCGTCGGGGGAAGGAGTGAGGCTCGGTCGTCATGCCCTGACCATATTGGCCATGCGCCCCCTTGTGCGGCCGTGCGCCGATCGATGCGCGCAGAGGGATAGTTATGATCAATGACGCATAGTGGGTATGCACCTGCTGGCTGCTGTACGGATTTGATGCCCCCATAGTCCGACCCCCCGCGCCCTCGTGGATCTTTGGAGGTGAGCCGCCGTGGCACTCTCGATTTCGGCGGTGGTGCTGCTGGCGATCATCGTCTTCCTGCTGATCAAGAAGTCGGGACTGAAGGCGGGGCATGCGATCGTCTGCATGCTGCTCGGCTTCTACCTCGCCTCCTCGACCGTCGCTCCCACGATCAGCGAGCTGACGACGAACATCGCGGGCATGATCGGCAGCATCAAGTTCTGAGCGTCGGGGGACCTCGTAGGCTGGTCCCATGACGGAACTGCCCTCCCCCAGGCTCTCCGAGCAGGGGGGAACCCCACCTCGCTCCGCGAGGCGTCTGCTGCTGGTGCACGCGCACCCGGACGACGAGTCGATCAACAACGGCGCGACCATGGCCCGGTACGCGGCCGAGGGTGCCCACGTCACCCTGGTCACCTGCACCCTGGGCGAGCGCGGCGAGGTCATCCCGCCCGGGCTCGCCCACCTGACCGGCGCCGCCCTGGGGCAGCACCGCCGTCGTGAGCTCACCGCCGCCATGGCCGAGCTCGGCGTCCAGGACGTCCGCCTGCTCGGCGGCGCCGGGCGCTACGGCGACTCCGGGATGATGGGCCTGCCCGACAACGACGAACCCGGCTGCTTCTGGCAGGCCGACGTCGACGAGGCCGCCGCGCACCTCGTCGAGGTCATCCGCGAGGTACGCCCCCAGGTTCTCGTCACCTACGACGACAACGGCGGCTACGGCCACCCGGACCACATCCAGGCCCACCGCGTCGCCATGCGCGCCGCGGACCTGTCCGCCGAGGCCGGCCTGCCGATCCCCAAGGTCTACTGGAACCGGGTCCCCCGGCCGGTTGTGGAGGAGTCCTTCGCGCGGCTGAGGGAGGACCTGCCCGGCACGGCCTTCGCCAAGGCCGCCGACGTCGACGACGTCCCGGGCGTCGTGCCCGAGGAACGGATCACCACCGTGATCGACGGCACCGCCCACGCCGCCGCCAAGGCCGCCGCGATGCGCGCCCACGCCACCCAGATCACCGTGGACGGGCCGTACTTCGTGCTGTCCAACGAACTCGCCCAGCCCATCCTCACCACCGAGTACTACGAGCTGGTGCGCGGCGAGGCGGGCCCCGGAGAGCGGGAGACGGATCTGTTCGCCGGTCTCGAGGAGGCCTCATGAGCGACCGGACGTCGATGCTGGCCCAGCCGATGCGCCCGCCCACCGCCGGGCGGGTCGGCGCCTGCCTGGGGTTTCTCGTGCTCGGCGCCGTGGTCGGCGTCGCCGGGGCCCTGGTGCAGCCCGGCTGGTTCCCGGGCGGACTGCTGCTCGCCCTCGCCGCAGAGGCCGGAGCCGTTCTGGGCGCCTCATGGGCCGTCCGCGGCCGGGCGGGGGGCGTCGCGGCCGCCGCCGGCTGGATGCTCGCCGTCGTCCTGCTCACCGCCAGCCGTCCCGAGGGCGACTTCCTCTTCGCGGCGGGGAGCGGCTCCTATCTCTACCTGCTCGGGGGTATCGCCGTGGCTGTGATCTGCGCCACCCTCGCCCCGGGGCGGCAACCGGACAGCGGTCCCGTCCGACTTGCCAAGTGACGTACCACTTCGCCAGGCGTGGCCGTGGGGGTCCGGTGTGGTTTCCACGGCGGTCACGGGATACGGGCGAGAAGTGGCCAGTATGGTGGTGCGCGCCGCCGAGCTGCCCGCGTGAGGTTGTGTCGGGCGGCGGAGCCAACCGGGAGAACCTGCCTTGAGTCGTGAAACTGACACTCCGTCCTCCGGGCCCAACGGGCGCGGCGGAGCCGCCTACCCGTCGGGTACGCCGCCGTACGGGATTCCGGCGGTCTCCGACGCCGCTACGGACGCGGGCCGTTCCGCCGCGCGGCCGGAGGAACGCAAGACCGAGACCACGCTGACGACCCGGATCCGGATCAACATCCCCGGGTCGCGGCCCATTCCGCCCGTGGTGGTGCGCAAGCCCGTCGCGGAGACGGAGGAGACGGCCGACACCGAGACGCGGGGTGAGGCGCCGGCAGCGCCGGGCGCCGCCCCGTCCCCGTCACCGGTCGAGCCTCCCGCCGAGCCCGGCCAGCCGGGCGACGACAAGCCGGCCAGCGACTGGTTCGCGCCCCGCAAGTCGGGTGGCGGCAAGGGCGGTCCGGGCAGCGGCTCCACCAACGGGGCTGGCATGCCGGGCGGTTCGCGCCCGGCGTCGGGTGGTCCCGGTGCCGCGGCGCCGGGTTCCGGTGCGTCCGCTGGGGCGCGGCCTGGCACCGGGCGGCCCGGAGGCGTGGTCGGCTCCATGGGCGCGCCGGGCGGCTCCCGGTCCGGCGGTACCAACGGCGCCGGTCTTCCGGGCGGCGCGACCGGCGGCCCCGTCGCGCCCGGGCACGGCGGCGGCACCGGCTCCTTCGACGTCACCGAGGCCCTGGCGGCGGGTCCGCTGGGCAGCGGCTCGCGTCCCACCCCGGGCGGCGGCGAACCCCGCCGCGACGACCTGCCGTACTTCTCCGAGAACGACCGCGACGGACAGAGCGGACAGAACGGGCAGGGTGGCTACGGCGGTCCGTCCGGCGGCCCCGGGTCGCGGGGCCCGGCCGGCCCGACCGGCGGACCCGTCACGGGCGACGGCCCGATGGTGCCGCCGGCCGGTGGCCCGGGCGGCCCCGGCGGGTTCAACGCACCGGGCGGTCCCGACGCCTTCGACACCTCCGGCGGACCCGGGGCCTCCGGCGGCTTCGGCGACCCGGGCAGGCCCGGCGCTCCCGAGGCCTTCAACGAGCCCGGCCGCCCCGGCGCCCCCGGCGGCTTCGGCGACCCGGGCAGGCCCGGCGGCCCCGAGGCCTTCAACGAGCCCGGCCGCCCCGGCGCTGCTGGTGCCTTCGGCGACCCGGGCAGGCCCGGCGGGCCGGGTGGCCCCGGAGCCCCCGGTGCCTTCAACGAGCCCGGCCGGCCGGGAGGACCGGGTGCTCCCGGCGGTCCCGGCGCCCCCGGAGCGCCTGGCGGCCCCGCGGGCACCGGCCCGCGCGCCGGCACCCCCGGCGGCACCTCCGCTCCCGGCGCCGCAGGCCCCGGCCCCGGCGGTGGCATGAGCGACGACACCGCCATCCTCACACCGCAGAAGCCGGCCCCCGAGCCGTCGGACGGCCCGGGCTACGGCCCCCGGCACGACAACGTCTCCGGGCACACCGTCACCAGCGGCATCCCCGTCGTACCGTCCGGCGGGGCCTCGCCGTTCGCCCCGGGTGCCCCCGGTGACGGCCCGGTGCCCCACGCCGCTCCGAAGCTGCCCGAGCCGGTCTCGCCGCCCCCGGCGGGTTCCTCGAAGGCGCCGAAGAAGAAGGGGCGCAGCAAGCTCGTACTGCTGGCCGTCGGCGTGGTCGTCCTCGCCGGTGGCGTCTACGGCGCCGGTCTGCTGATGAACCGCACCGACGTGCCCAAGGGCACCACGGTGCTCGGCGTCGACATCGGCGGCACGACCCGCGACGGCGCGGTCAGGAAGCTCGACGAGGCTTTCGACGACCGCGTCGGCACGCCGCTGAAGGTGTCGCTGGGCGGCAAGACCGTCCCGCTCGACCCGGACAAGGCGGGCCTGCAATTCGACATGGACGCCACGGCCGACGCGGCGGCGAAGAGCGACTACAACCCGGTCTCCGTGATCGGCTCGCTCTTCGGCGACCACCGTGTCGTCACGCCCGTCATGCCCGTCGACGAGGAGAAACTGCACGCCTCCCTGGAGGCGGCGGCGGGCGGCTCCGGCGCGTCGACCGACGGCACGATCGAGTTCAAGAACGGCAAGGCCGTCCCGGTGTACGGCAAGACCGGTAAGGGCATCGACCTCGCCAAGTCGACGACGGTGGTGGAGGAGGCGTACCGCACCCAGGTGGAGACCGGCACACCGGGCACGGTGAACCTCCCGACCACCACCCGGCAGCCGACCGTCTCGAACGCCGAGGTCGACCGGGTCCTGAAGGACTTCGCGCAGCCCGCGATGTCGGCCAAGGCCATCGTGCAGACCGACCCGGCCCACAGCATCCCGTTCGGGGCGTTGTCGCTGCCGAAGATCCTGAGCTTCAAGGCCGTCGACGGCAAGCTGGTGGACACGTACAACCTCAAGGCGCTCCAGGAGGCGTACGGCACGACCTTCGACGGCGTGCAGATCGAGGGCGCGAGCGGCAAGCGCGACGTCACGCCGCAGGACGTCGTCACGGCCCTGCGCAAGGCCCTGCGCGGCAAGACGCCCGCGGAGCGCGTCGGAGTCATCGACACCAAGCCGAACTGACCTCCGGCCACGCGCCGTTCGAGAGCCCCTGCCCGACAAGGGCGGGGGCTCTCGCCGTCACCTCGTCGGCATGACACCTGTCATGCGGCACTCCGGACACCCGGCACTGCCCCCGCCGACACCCCCGAAGCCACGATGTCCGTATGACAACGACAGCTTCGGTGGTCGCCTTCGACCAGGTGAGCAAGGCCTACGACGCCGTCCGGGCCGTGGACGGGCTGACCCTCGGCCTCAGGCCCGGGGAGACCGTGGCACTGCTCGGCCCCAACGGTGCCGGCAAGTCCACCACCCTCGACCTGCTGCTCGGCCTCAAGAACCCCGACAGCGGCACGGTCCGGCTCTTCGGCACCAGCCCCCGGGAGGCCATCGTCGCCGGGCGCGTGGGCGCCATGCTGCAGAGCGGCGGGCTCATGGACGAGGTCACGGTCGCCGAACTCGTGCGGCTCGCCTGCGACCTGCACCCCAAGCCGTACCGGCCCTCCGAGGTCCTGTCCCGGGCGGGCGTCGCGCAGATCGCCGACCGCAAGGTCGACAAGCTCTCCGGCGGACAGGCCCAGCGCGTCCGCTTCGCCCTCGCCACCGCCGGCGACAGCGACCTCATCGTCCTGGACGAGCCCACCACCGGTATGGACGTCACCACCCGCCAGGCGTTCTGGGCCACCATGCGCGAGCAGGCCGACCAGGGCCGGACCGTCCTCTTCGCCACCCACTACCTCGAAGAGGCCGACGCCGTCGCCGACCGGGTCCTCGTCCTGCACCGCGGCCGTCTCCTCGCCGACGGCACGGCTGCCGAGATCAAGGCCAAGGCGGGCGCCCGCCGGATCTCCTTCGACCTGGAGGGCACCATCGACGAGGCGGCCCTGCGCGCCCTGCCCTTCCTGGCCGGCATCGACATCTCCGGCCGGACCGTGCGCATCCAGTCCACCGACGCCGACGCCACCGTCCACGCCCTGTACGGCCTCGGTGTCTACGCCCGCAACCTCGAAGTCGCCGGACTCGGCCTGGAGCAGGCGTTCGTCGCCATCACCACCGCCGAGGAGGCGAAGTCGAAGTGAACAGCCTGATCAAGCTGGAACTCACCCGCGCCCTGCGCAACCGCAAGTTCCTGTTCTTCTCCGTGATCTACCCGTCGGTGCTGTTCCTGATCATCGCGGGCAACGCCGACAGCACCACCAAGGTCCCCGGCAGCGACCTGACCCTCCCGACCTACATGATGGTCTCCATGGCGTCCTTCGGCGCCCTCACGGCCGTCCTCATGGGCAACAGCGAGCGCATCGCCAAGGAACGCGAGGGCGGCTGGGTGCGGCAACTGCGCCTGACCACGCTGCCGGGCCGCGGCTACGTCCTCGCCAAGACCGCGAGCGCCGCCGTCGTGAGCCTGCCGTCCATCGTCATCGTCTTCGCCGTGGCGGCGGCCGTGAAGGACGTCCGCCTGGATGCCTGGCAGTGGCTCGCCCTCACGGGTGCGATCTGGGCCGGCAGCCTCGTCTTCGCCGCGCTCGGTGTCGCCCTCGGCTATCTGGCCGGCGGGGACGCGGTCCGGCCGATCACGATGATCATCTACTTCGGCCTGTCCATGCTGGGCGGTCTGTGGATGCCCACGACGACCTTCCCGGGCTGGCTCCAGGACATCGCGAAGTGGCTGCCCACGCACGCGTACGCTGCCCTGGGCCAGGCCATCGAGCAGAGCCGGGCCCCGCACGTCCAGGATCTCGCCGTCCTCGTGGTGTCGTTCGTCCTCTTCGCGGGCGGCGCGGCCTGGCTGTACCGGAAGGACACCCTGAAGGCGTGAACGACGTCGGCGTCGGCATCGGGCAGCGCCCGGTCAACCGCAGGCAGCGGGTGGTGAAGTCGCTGTGGACCGGCATCTGGCTGGTCTACCTGGGCGCACCCGTCACCGACCTGCTGCACGGCGGCCACAGCACGGGCGTGCGGATCCTCGGCTGGCTCGGCCTGGCCGCCTTCGTGGCCTGGTACATGCTGCTGGTCTTCCGCACCGGCCGCGGTGAGCGCAACGGCCTGGTGCTCGGCTCGCTCGGGGTCCTCGCCGCCCAGTCCACGCTCCTCGCCCTCACCCTGGGCCGCGAGTGGCTGGTGCTGTTCGTCTACGTGTCGATCGCGTCCGGCGCCGCCCTGCCGCTGCGCATGGCCCGCTGGACGATCCCGGGCGCCTGCGCGCTGCTGACCGCCGTGGCGTTCGCCGTGCCGGGCGGGCACTCCTACCTAGCCGGGCTGCTCATCCCGGCCCTGCTCGGCGGCTTCGCGATGACCGGCGTACGCGAACTCGTCCGGACGACCATCGCCCTGCGCGAGGCCCGCGCGACCGTCGCCCAGCTCGCCGCCAACGAGGAGCGCCTGCGCCTGGCCCGGGACCTGCACGATCTGCTCGGCCACTCGCTCTCCCTGATCACGCTCAAGAGCGAACTGGCCGGGCGGATGCTGCCCGGGCAGCCCGACAAGGCGGCCCAGCAGGTCGCCGACATCGAGCGGGTCAGCCGCCAGGCCCTCGTCGACGTACGTGAGGCCGTCACCGGCTATCGCCGCCCCCGCCTGAACGGCGAACTCGCCGGTGCCCGGGTCGCCCTGACCGCGGCCGGCGTCACCGCCGAGCTGCCCGCCGAACCCGGCCTCGCCGGTGTGCCAGAGGAGAGCGAGTCCGCCCTCGCCTGGGCGCTGCGCGAGGCGGTCACCAACGTCGTACGGCACAGCGGCGCCCGACACTGCACGGTCGAGCTGGTGGGCCGTCAGACCCTCGACGGGCCGGTCCTGGAACTCACCGTCGAGGACGACGGCTCTGGCGGCAAGGGCACCGGCACCGGGAACGGCCTCGCGGGTCTCACCGAACGCCTCACCAAGGCGGGCGGCACCCTGGAGGCCGGCCCGTCCAGGCACGGCTTCCGCCTGGTCGCCCGCGTGCCGACGGCCGGACCGGCGGACGTAGGATCCCGGGCATGAGCCGCACGATCAAGGTCCTGCTCGCCGAGGACCAGTCGATGGTCCGCGAGGCCCTGGCCGCACTGCTCGGCCTGGAGGAGGACATCGAGGTCGTGGCCCAGGTGGCCCGTGGCGACGAGGTCCTCCCTGCGGCCCGGGCCCACGCCGTGGACGTGGCGCTGCTGGACATCGAGATGCCCGGTGCGACGGGCATCGAGGCCGCGGCCCGCCTGCACGCCGAACTCCCGGCCGTGAAACTGGTCATCCTCACCACCTTCGGCCGCCCCGGCTACCTGCGCAGCGCGATGGAGTCCGGCGCCGACGCCTTCCTGGTCAAGGACGCCCCGGCCGCCCAGCTCGCCGAGGCCGTCCGCAAGGTCCTCACCGGCGAACGGGTCATCGACCCGACCCTCGCGGCAGCGGCCCTGGCGGAGGGCGCCAACCCACTGACGGACCGGGAGCGAGAGGTCCTCCGCGCGGCCGCCGACGGCTCCACCAACGCCGAACTGGCCACAACCCTGCACCTCTCCCAGGGCACGGTCCGCAACTACCTCAGCACAGCCATTCAGAAGCTGGCGGTACGCAACCGGGCTGAGGCCGTCCGGGTGGCCCGCGAAAAGGGCTGGTTGTAAGAGCGCCCCGTCAGGGGCGCGGGGAACTGCGCGAACGGCCTCCACGCACCCGCACACGCAAGATCACCGGAAGCCCTACGGCGAAGAGGTCAGTTCAACATCGCCCGAGCCGCCAGAGCCTCCCCTCGCACCCGCTCCGCGGCCCCCTCGTCCACCGCCGAGACCACCTCCGCGTAGGCCTCCAACTCCGAGGCCCCACCGAGAAACTCCCCCCGCTGCACGAGCAACTGCGCCCGCTCGTACCGCAACCGCGCAGGATGAGACGGCAACAGCAGCGACAGCTCGACCGCCCACAGCGCCACGTCCGACCGCTCCGGACGGGCCGCGGCCCACGCCCGCACGTTGTTCAGGATCCGCAGCACCACATCCAGCGGATCCGCCGGCCGGAGCATCGACGGCTCGATCCCCGCCCCCGTCGCCCCGGCCACCAGCAACTCGGCGTCCGCCCCCGTCAGCACCCGCCCGCCGTCGAACGGATCCGCGAGCACCTGCCCCTCGTCGGGCCCGAACCCGACGACGAAATGCCCCGGCAGGGCCACCCCGTACACCGGCGCCCCCGCCCGCCTGGCGACCTCCATCCACACCACGGACAGCAGGATCGGCAGCCCTCTGCGCCGCACCAGCACCTCGTGCAGCAGCGAGGACTCCAGGCGCTGGTAGTCACCCGGGGTGCCGTGGAACCCCATCCGGTCGCCGAGCAGCTCCCGCAGGGCGACCGCCCAGGCCCGCGGTCCGGCGGGCCGGTACGGCAGCAGCCCGGCCAGCCGGTCCAGTTCGATCTGTGCGGCGTCCAGGCCCGCCTCGTCCAGCTCCCCGTCCGCCTCCGCGCCCACCAGCAGGCACAGCGTCGACAGATCGGGCCGTTCGGACCGGGCCTCTTCGGCGAACCGCCGCCGCAGCTCGGCGGAACGCCCGGCGGACGGGGGATACGGGGGACGCATGGCTGGCTCGTGCCCTCTCGCGACGATCGGTCACCGGCCGGGGCCGCCGGCGTCCGGCGCCCGGTAGTGGTGGTAGGCGTGGTGAGTGGCGAAGCCCATGGGGGCGTACAGCGCCCGCGCTCCCGCGTTCTCGGCCTCGACCTGGAGCCACGCGGCCGACGCGCCCTCGTCGAGCGCCCGGCGGGCCAGCGCGGCCATCACGGCCGTGGCGAGACCCTGCCGCCGCAGCGCGGGATCGACCTCGACGGCGGCGAACCCGGCCCACCGTCCGTCGACGACACACCGCCCGATGGCGGCCGGAGGCCCGTCCCCGCCCGCCCCGGGCACGCTCGCGAACCACACGGAGGGCCCGCCCTGCAACACCCGCAACGCCACCTCGCTCACGCCCTTGCGCTGATACCGGGCCAGCCAGGCCTCATCGGCCTCCCGGGACAGCACGACCCCCGCGGGATCACCCCGGTCGGCGATCGGCGCCAGCGGCCCGGCCCACAGCTCGGCGGTCACCTCCCGCACCCAGCCCCGCCGCTCAAGCTCGGCGCAGAGCGACTCCTGCGTGCCCTCGGCGCCGGTCGCGGTCTGGACGTAGGCGGGCAGTCCGCGCTCGCCGTACCACCGCCGCACGGCGTCGAGCGCCTCGTCGAGCGGCACGCCCGGCGCACCCAGCGGCAGCACCGAGTTGGCCCGCCGGGTGAATCCCGACGCGGCCCGCAGCTCCCACTCGCCGAGCCGTTCGCTCTCCACGGGCCGCCAGGCCCGCGCGGCGACCCGGGCCAGCTCCTCGTACGAGGCGGCCGGACCACGGCGACGCGCCGGTGCGGAAGGCACGGTCTTGCCCGCGACCAGCGCGGATTCCGCGATCCGGACGCTCTCGCCACTCTTCCGTGTGATGAGCAGCACACCGTTGTCCCATGATGTGAGAACACCGACCGTGTCGGTGAACTTCTCACCCGGAGCGTCATGTTCGATCAAGCTCCGCACGGAGACCCGTTTGCCCACGTCAGCAGCGGTTATGCGGACCTCGAGTCGCCCGGCGGCAGAGATTTCCACAGGTCAGTTCACCCCTCCTGTTCGGATCATGCCCAAGAACGGAGATACTAGGGGCGGGCATCGACGACGCCGCGCTCCCGCGCGCCAGGCGGCGGAGCCTGAGGAGGCCCGCCAGCGCCCTATCGAGGAGGAACGACAGCGTGACCTACGTCATCGCGCAGCCTTGTGTCGACGTCAAGGACAAGGCGTGCATCGAGGAGTGCCCGGTCGACTGCATCTACGAGGGCCAGCGGTCCTTGTACATCCACCCGGACGAATGCGTCGACTGTGGTGCCTGTGAGCCGGTCTGCCCGGTCGAGGCGATCTTCTACGAGGACGACACTCCCGAGGAGTGGAAGGACTACTACAAGGCGAACGTCGAGTTCTTCGACGAGCTCGGTTCGCCGGGCGGCGCCAGCAAGCTGGGGCTGATCGAGCGCGACCACCCCTTCGTCGCCGCGCTGCCGCCGCAGAACCAGTAAGAGCGGCCCGCACTCCGTGCCGCCTCGGTCCCGTACGGCCCGATCACCCGCTGATCGCCGTACGGGGCCGAGGCGTTTGCCGTCACCGGCTCGTACGTACCAGAAAGTGAGCCAGAACCCGTGTCCGCAGTCTCCGACCGTCTGCCCACCTTCCCCTGGGACAAGCTGACCCCGTACAAGGCCACGGCCGCCGCCCACCCGGACGGCATCGTCGACCTGTCCGTCGGCACCCCCGTCGACCCGGTGCCCGAGCTGATCCAGAAAGCGCTGGTGGCCGCCGCCGACTCGCCGGGCTACCCGACCGTCTGGGGCACGCCCGAGCTGCGCGACGCGATCACCGGCTGGGTGGAGCGCCGTCTCGGCGCCCGGGACGTCACCCACCGCCATGTGCTGCCGATCGTCGGCTCCAAGGAACTCGTCGCCTGGCTCCCGACCCAGCTGGGCATCGGCCCCGGCGACCGGGTGGCCTTCCCGCGCCTCGCCTACCCCACGTACGAGGTCGGCGCCCGGCTGGCGCGCGCCGCGTACGAGGCCTACGACGACCCGACGGAGCTCGATCCCGAGGGCCTGAAGCTGCTCTGGCTGAACTCCCCGTCGAACCCCACGGGCAAGGTCCTGTCCAAGGAGGAGCTGACCCGGATCGTCGCCTGGGCCCGCTCGCACGGCATCCTGCTCTTCTCCGACGAGTGCTACCTGGAGCTGGGCTGGGAGGCCGACCCGGTCTCGGTCCTGCACCCGGACGTCAACGGCGGCTCCTACGACGGCATCGTCGCCGTCCACTCGCTCTCCAAGCGCTCGAACCTCGCCGGCTACCGCGCCGCCTTCCTGGCCGGTGACCCGGCGGTCCTCGGTCCGCTGCTGGAGATCCGCAAGCACGGCGGCATGATGACGTCGGCTCCGACGCAGGCGGCCGTGATCGCGGCCCTCGGCGACGACGACCACGTCCGTGTCCAGCGCGAGCGCTACGCGTCCCGCCGCGAGCTTCTGCGCGAGGCCCTGCTCACCCACGGCTTCCGCATCGAGCACAGCGAGGCCAGCCTCTACCTGTGGGCCACCAGGGGCGAATCCTGCTGGGACACGGTCGACCACCTCGCCAAGCGGGGCATCCTCGTGGCCCCCGGCGACTTCTACGGCCCGGCCGGCGCCGAGTTCGTCCGGGTGGCACTGACGGCGACGGACGAGAGGGTGGCGGCGGCGGTACGGCGTCTGTGACCGCTGCCGCAGTGACCACAGGCCCGAGGGGCCCAGGGAAGCATCCCTGGGCCCCTCGGGCCTCGGACGTGAGGCTCGGCGTCAGCCGACCGGCAGACCCTTCGTCGGCAGGGAGGGCACGCCGCCCTTCGCCAGGGAGTCCGTCGGCAGAGCGCCCTTGGACGAACCGGCCGCCCCACCGACGAGCTTCCCGGCGGAGCCCGCCGCCTCACCGGCCGCCTTCTGCGCGACGGGCGTGGCCTTCTTGACCGTCTTGCCGCCGAGCTTGCCCGCGGCCGGCACCGCCTTCTTGACGGTCTTGCTGCCGGTGTCACCCGCGGTCTTGGAGACTTCCGTCGCCGCACCGTCGACGGTCTTGCCGGCATTCGCCGTGTCCAGGGCGGTCAGCCCGCCGAGGTTCGGGTTGGCCGGCAGCTCGGGGGCCGCACTGGCGGAGCCGGCCGCACCGACCCCGGCAGCCGCTCCCGCAGCGACGATCAGCGCGGCACGGGCGATACGGCGGGTCAGGGGGAGGGACATGGTGCTCCTTCAACGGGAGAGAACAGAGTTTCGCGAAGTGTCCGACCGACACCGGGCGTTGATCGACTGGCTGTGATCGCCCCCGGGCTCGGACGCTGTGACTACCGCTCGAAACCCGCGAAGGTTGCGGCGCCGGAACGTAAAGAGTTGGTAATGCGTCGCATAATCGGCTACGGACAAACGGGCGAAAAGACCCCTGCCGGAAAGCCCG
Organism: Streptomyces sp. NPDC126510; assembly: GCF_040302345.1. Taxonomy (NCBI): domain Bacteria; kingdom Bacillati; phylum Actinomycetota; class Actinomycetes; order Kitasatosporales; family Streptomycetaceae; genus Streptomyces; species Streptomyces sp. NPDC126510. The sequence continues at coordinate 362,695 of NZ_JBEORR010000003.1, forward strand.
CCGCATCCCTTCCGGCCCTGTGCGCCCAAGGGTTTTCAGGACTTCCCGGGTGAGGGTGCGAAAACCTGCGAACACCCTCGGTGCGCGGCCGCACGGATAACGCCCAAGGGTGAGTTCCCGTACCCCTGCGCGATCTAGCGCATCGTGACAATACGGACGGCCTCCGCGGAGCGTTCCGCACCCGCGGTGCCCTTCTCCGCGGCGGTGCGCCACTGACTGGCGGTGTTCCCCGCCACCCACTCCCGCCCCGCGTAGGTGACGCGCGCGATGTGCAGCTCGGAGGCGTTGGCCACGGCCCAGTGCGCCAGCTGCCAGCCGCGCAGGCCCGGGCCCCGTCCGGTCGCCGAAGCGGTGCCGGCGGTCACCGGCAGGGTCACGGTCCGCCCGCCGGTCCCGTCCGTGGCGCTCGGGGACGGCGTGGGCGTGTTCCCCGACGTACCGTCCACCTCGGCACCGGCCGGGTCCAGCACGTCGCGCCCGAAGTCACGCACGAGTGCGGCACGCACCCCGTCCGGGCCCGATGCCCGGGTCGCGGCCGGGCGGCCGTCGCAGGTCAGCGTGGCCGCGGACTGCCCGGTGAGCGCCGCGGCCAGCAACGCGGCGTCCGGCTCGTGCTTGGCGTAGGCCTGCGGGAAGCCGCTGCGCTGCACGCGCTGCGCGGCGACGGTGAGCGGCAGCCGGGTGTAGCCGGGCACCTTGACCAGATGGTCGTAGAACTCGCCGGCCGAGTACGTCGGGTCCATGATCTCCTTGGGCGTTCCCCAGCCCTGAGAGGGCCGCTGCTGGAACAGGCCCAGGGAGTCCCGGTCGCCGTGCCTGATGTTGCGCAGGGCCGACTCCTGCAGCGCGGTCGCCAGCGCGATGGTCACGGCCCGCTCCGGCAGACCGCGCGCGGTCCCCACCGCGGTGATCGTCGCCGCGTTCACCCCCTGCTCGGGCGTGAACTCGTACGACGCCCCGTCGCCCTTGCCGGAGACGACCTTGCAGCCCGGTCCGCCCGAGCCCCCGGTCACGTACTGCACGACGAGGTAACCGGCGACCGCGAGCAGGGCCATGAAGGCGGCTCCGCATCGGAAGAGGCGGCCACGACGCTTGGGAGAGGACGGCTCTGGCACGCCGTACAAGGTACTGGAGAGTACGGAGTGGCATGAGCCGGGTGTGGACAGTGAGGCCGCGGACTGGCGCGTTAGGGTCGACGGCATGGCCGACACCTCGCTTGACCTCACGCTGGACGCCGCAAAGCTCACCGCCCGGCTCGTCGACTTCCGCTCCGAGAGCGGCACCGAGAAGCCCCTCGCCGACGCGATCGAGACCGCGCTGCGCGCCCTGCCCCATCTGACGGTCGACCGGTACGGCAACAACGTCGTGGCCCGCACGAACCTGGGCCGCTCGGAGCGGGTGATCCTGGCCGGGCACATCGACACCGTCCCGATCGCGGACAACGTCCCCTCCCGGCTCGACGAGGACGGCGTCCTGTGGGGCTGCGGCACCTGCGACATGAAGTCGGGCGTCGCCGTGCAGCTGCGCATCGCGGCCACGGTCCCGGCCCCCAACCGCGACCTGACCTTCGTCTTCTACGACAACGAGGAAGTCGCCGCGGAGCTGAACGGCCTCAAGCACGTCTCCGAGACGCACCCCGAGTGGCTCGAGGGCGACTTCGCGGTGCTCCTGGAACCGTCGGACGGCCAGGTCGAGGGCGGCTGCCAGGGCACGCTGCGGGTCCTGCTGAAGACCACGGGCGAGCGGGCCCACTCGGCGCGCGGCTGGATGGGCTCCAACGCGATCCACGCGGCGTCCCCGATCCTGGCACGGCTGGCCTCCTACGAGCCCCGCCGGCCGGTCATCGACGGCCTGGAGTACCGCGAGGGCCTGAACGCGGTGGGTATCGGCGGGGGAGTGGCCGGCAACGTGATCCCCGACGAGTGCGTCGTCACCGTCAACTTCCGCTACGCGCCCGACCGCACCCCCGAGGAGGCCGTCGCGCACGTCCGGGAGGTCTTCGCGGACTGCGGGGTCGCCGAGTTCGAGGTCGTCGACCACAGCGGCGCGGCGATGCCCGGACTGTCCCATCCGGCGGCGAAGGCGTTCATCGAGGCGGTCGGCGGCACCCCGATGCCGAAGTACGGCTGGACGGACGTCTCCCGCTTCTCCGCGCTCGGTGTCCCCGCGGTCAACTACGGCCCCGGCAACCCCCACTTGGCGCACAAGCGGGACGAGCGCGTGGAGACCGCCAAGATCCTCGCGGGCGAGGAGCGCCTGCGGAACTGGCTGACCGCCTGACCAGGCCGGCACGCCGGCGGGTTTACGGCGCTGCATCGCGGACATGCTCACGTCCCTCGTTCGTAACCCGCGTAGATCTACGCTGAGGTGGAAAGACAGGCACGACGGAGGGAGCGCACATGGCGACCGGTAACCCCGAGGGGAAGAAGCAGCCGCCGGAGGAGAAGAGCCTGGGCCCGGTCCTCCAGCGGCGGGACCAGGTGCAGGCCAGCACCACCGACCAGCGGTTGCTGGACGAGCGAGCCCCCTCCGACTGGGTCCACACCGACCCCTGGCGTGTGCTGCGCATCCAGTCGGAGTTCATCGAGGGCTTCGGCACCCTCGCCGAACTCCCGCCCGCGATCAGCGTGTTCGGATCGGCCCGGACCCCGGCGGACTCGCCCGAGTACGAAGCGGGCGTGCGGCTGGGCCAGGGCCTGGTCGACGCGGGCTTCGCGGTCATCACGGGCGGCGGCCCGGGCGCGATGGAGGCGGCCAACAAGGGCGCCCTCGAGGCGAAGGGCATCTCCGTCGGCCTAGGTATCGAGCTGCCGTTCGAGCAGGGCCTGAACCCGTACGTCGACATCGGCCTGAACTTCCGCTACTTCTTCGTCCGGAAGATGATGTTCGTCAAGTACGCCCAGGGCTTCGTGGTCCTGCCCGGCGGACTCGGCACCCTCGACGAGCTCTTCGAGGCCCTCACCCTCGTCCAGACCCAGAAGGTCACCCGCTTCCCGATCGTGCTCTTCGGCACCGACTACTGGGGCGGCTTGGTCGACTGGCTCCGCGACACGGTGATCGCCCAGGGCAAGGCGGCGGAGAAGGACCTGCTGCTGTTCCACGTGACGGACGACGTGGACGAGGCGGTGGCGTTGGTGTCGAAGGAGGCGGGGCGCTGAGGGGCTCTTCGAGCCCAGCCTCCTGTCCGACCGCTTCGGGCGGCGGGCGGGCATAGGCTCCGGGGTCCAGGCGACCGCTTCGGCGTCTCCCAGCTCCACCAGCTGCGCGGCCGAGTGGGCCGCGGCTCGGCCCCCCCCCCCCCCCCACCCCGGGCTAGGCCAACCCCCGCCGGGCAACGGCAGGACCCCGATGCCCCGCGATCGCCGCCACCATCTCCAGCACCTGCCGTGTCTCCGCGACCTCGTGCACCCGGTACACCTGCGCCCCCAGCCACGCGGACACCGCCGTCGTCGCCAGCGTCCCCACGACCCGCTCCTTCACAGGGCGGTCCAGCGACTCCCCGACGAAGTCCTTGTTGGACAGCGACACCAGCACCGGCCACCCCGTGGCGACCATCTCGTCCAGCCGCCGCGTCGCCTCCAGGCTGTGCCGGGTGTTCTTTCCGAAGTCGTGTCCCGGATCGATCATGATCGACTCTCGCGGCACCCCCAGGGCCAGTGCCCGCTCGGCCAGGCCGACCGTCACGTCCAGGATGTCCGCCATGACGTCGTCGTACTCGATCCGGTGCGGCCGCGTCCGCGGCTCCGCTCCGCCTGCGTGGGTGCACACCAGCCCCACCCGGTACCGTGCGGCGACCTCCGCCAGGCCCGGATCGACCCCGCCCCACGCGTCGTTCAGCAGATCGGCCCCGGCCTCGCACACGGCCTCGCCGACCTCGGCCCGCCAGGTGTCCACGCTGATGATCACGTCCGGGAACCGCCGCCGCACCTCCGCGACGAACCCGACCGTCCGCCGGGCCTCCTCCTCGGCCGTGACCTCCTCGCCCGGCCCGGCCTTGACCCCGCCGATGTCGATGATCGCGGCCCCGTCGGCCACCGCCTGCGCCACACGCGCGAGGGCCGGCTCGTCGCGGAAGGTGGCGCCCTGGTCGTAGAAGGAGTCCGGGGTGCGGTTCACGATCGCCATGATCACCGGCTCGTGTGGTCCGAATTCCCGCTTGCCCAGCCTGAGCATCCCCTGTGACCTTTCCTGGGTACGTCCCGTCTTCCGCCGCCTGCGACCCTAACCGTCGGACTCGCATGGCACGATCGGAGCCTGACAACATCCGACTCGGAGGACGTCCGCAGCGTCCGATCCATCCGACCGTGGGGGCCCCGCGATGGTTATGTTCCTGTTCCTGGTCGTCGCGCTCGCCGTCGTGGTCGGCGCGGTGACGCTCGCCGTGGTGGGCGGCGGCGAGAACAGCCCGCTGCCCGAGGCCGCCCCCGAGCGGCTGCGGGACCCGCTGCCCCCGGACCGGCCGGTCGACCGCGCGGACATCGAGAGCCTGCGCTTCCCGCTCGCAGCCCGCGGCTACCGCATGGCGGACGTGGACGACGCCCTCAGCCGCCTGGGCGCCGAGCTCGCCGAGCGCGACGCCCGCATCGCCGATCTGGAGTCCGCCCTGGCCGGTGCCCGGTCGTCCTCCGCCCACGGGCCGGTGTCGGCCGGGGAGAACCACGTCTCCATGGACAAGCCGGAGCGGGAGGACCGGCCGTGAGCGACGGCGCCGCCCTGGCCGGCCCGGACGGCGCACTGCGCTGCCCCTGGGCCCTGTCCGCCCCGGAGTACGTCGCCTACCACGACGAGGAGTGGGGCCGCCCCGTCCACGGCGACGACGCGCTCTTCGAGCGGCTCAGCCTGGAGGCCTTCCAGTCCGGCCTGTCCTGGATCACCATCCTCCGCCGTCGTCCCGGCTTCCGCGCCGCCTTCGCCGACTTCAAGATCGCGTCGGTGGCCGCCTTCACCGAGGAGGACCGCGAGCGCCTCCTGGCCGACGCGGGCATCATCCGCAACCGCGCCAAGATCGACGCGACCCTCGCCAACGCGCGTGCGCTGACCGAATGGACCCCGGGCGAGCTGGACGAACTGATCTGGTCCCACGCACCCGACCCGATCGGCCGCCCCGCCCCGAAGACCCTGTCGGACGTCCCGCCGGTCACCCCGGAGTCGACGGCCCTGTCCAAGGCCCTGAAGAAGCGGGGCCTCCGCTTCGTCGGCCCGACGACGGCGTACGCGTTGATGCAGGCGTGCGGCTTGGTGGACGATCACCTGGAGGTATGCGTCGCCAGAAGCGCCCCGTAGGGGCGCGGGGCCGGGTCGACGCGCGGCTCCGCCGCGGGGGCGCGACCAGCCCCCACGCGCCCGCAGCCCTCGACGGCACTACCGCCCCGAGCTCACCGGCCCAGATACTTCGGCTTCTCCTTGCTCACGAAAGCCTGCACCGCGATCGCGTGATCCTCGGAGGAGCCGGCCCGGGTCTGGAGCTCGTCCTCCTTCTCCAGGGCCTCCTCCAGGGAGTGCGTCAGCCCGTACGCCACCGACTCCTTCAGCGCCGCGTACGCCACCGTCGGCCCCTCGGCCAGCGCCCGCGCCACCTTCTCGGCCTCCGCACGCAGCTCGGCGGACGGCACCAGCCGGTTGGCGATGCCCAGCTCGTACGCCTCCCGCGCGCTGATGCTGCGCGGGAAGAGCAGCAGGTCGGCGGCTCGGCCCGGGCCGATCACCCGCGGCAGCGTCCAGGAGATCCCCGAGTCGGCGGTCAGCGCCACCCCGGCGAACGAGGTGTTGAACGCCGCCGAGTCCGCCACGATCCGGTAGTCCGCGGCGAGTGCGAAGCCGAAGCCCGCCCCGGCCGCCACCCCGTTCACGGCGGCGACGACCGGCTTCGCCGCCCCCGCCAGCGCCCGCACGATCGGGTTGTAGTGGTCCCGGACCGTGCTCATGGTCTGACCCGAGCCGGTCTCCCGGTCCTGGACCAGCAGCCCGATGTGCTCCTTGAGGTCCTGCCCGACGCAGAACGCCCGGTCCCCGGCGGCGGTCAGCAGCACCGCCCGCACCGTGGCGTCGCCCGCCGCCGACTCGACCGCCTCCCGCAGGGCGACCTTGGTCTCCACGTTCAGCGCGTTCATCGCCTCCGGGCGGTTCAGCGTGATCGTCGCGAGTCCGTCGCTCACCTCGTAGAGCACGGTGCCGGCCATGGCGTATCCCCTCCAGGTCACGAAACGGGGACGTACCGGCCGGTACGCCCCGGGTCTGCAGGACAGCATGACGGAGATCGCGGGCCGTTGACCGGACCGGACGTGTGACCTGCGTCAAACAATCTTCGTCCGGATTGCTTCGGCGGAAGTGTGTGCGGTGGCGGAGTATCGCAGTCTCATCGCCGAATTGAGTGGTTTTGCTCGCGTGCGTTGCCCAAGCGATGCCGACTGATGTTGGTCATCGGGTCCTGAGATGCGGGATAATGGCTTGGAAGCAATGTGTTCGATGCCGGTGTCGCGTGTCCTGCCAAAAGGGCCGCACGTGTGCCCTTCTCAGGGGCCGTCGGCTTTGACGATGAGCTGGGTTTCAGGAAGGGGAACGAGCATGGCGGCCATGAAGCCGCGAACGGGTGATGGCCCGCTCGAGGTGACCAAGGAGGGGCGGGGCATCGTCATGCGCGTTCCGCTCGAAGGCGGCGGTCGGCTCGTCGTCGAGCTGACCCCTGACGAGGCCGACGCGCTCGGCGACGCCCTCAAGAAGGTCGTCGGCTGACGCGCAAGCGACCATACCCTTTCAGTTGCCCCGGCATCACCTCGGTGCCGGGGCGGCTGTTTTCCCGCCGACGACACTCGCCTGCCCCGGCTCCCGCTCCGCTAACGTGCGACCCGGCTAGCGTTTCACCGCGCACAGCAGCCCGTCGCCCACCGGCAGCAGTGACGGCACCAGCTCCTGGCTCTCGCGCACCGCGCGCAGCAGCTCCCGCAGCCGCAGCACCTCCGTGGGCTGCGGACCGGAGTCCACCGTCCGGCCGTTCGCGAAGGCGCCCTCGAAGACGACCAGCCCGCCGGTGCGCAGCAGGCGCAACGATTCGGCGAGGTAGTCCATCACCTCCAGGCGATCACCGTCGCAGAAGACCAGGTCGTAACCGGCGTCCGCGAGGCGGGGCAGCACGTCCAGGGCGCGGCCCGGGATGAAGCGGGCCCGGTTGCTGGCGAAGCCGGAGGCGCGGAAGGCCTGACGAGCGAACTGCTGGTGCTCCGGCTCGGGGTCCACGGTCGTCAGGACACCGTCCGGCCGCATACCGTGCAGGAGGTGGATCCCGGAGACGCCGCAGCCGGTCCCGATCTCCGCGACGGCCTTCGCGTCGACCGACGCGGCCAGCAACCGCAGCGCGGCGCCCGTGCCGGGCGTCACCGAGCGCAACCCTGCCTCGCGGGCCCGGTCCCGGGCCCAGTGCAGCGTTTCGTCCTCGGCGACATAGGCGTCGGCGAACGCCCAGCTCGTCTGCCGGTTGCCGGTAATGACCCTCTCCTGTCCCCGTGAATGCCTGGGCGTGACTGTATCCGTTGGGCACGGGAACCCGCAGATGGGACCGGTCGTTTAAAGGGATGAGCGAGCGGCGTGGGCCAGGACGGGGGGACGGGCAGTGGATCAGGACGCCGAGCAGGGGCCGACGCAGCAGTACGAGGCGTATCAGCCCAGATCAAATTCTCGTAAAACCACTTATCCGGTCCTAACGGGCGAGGTGGCTATGGTAGGGGCTCCACTGGACACCACCAGAGCTGACAGGGGAGGTGCGGCTGCGCCTGTGGATCGCGGAGGAGTGCTGCGGCGCTTCCTCGGACCGGCAGGCAGGCCGACATCTGTGAACGACACCGCTGCTGACCACAGTCACGCCGCTGACTTCGCCCAGACCGCGACCTTCACCACCGACGCGGACGGGCAGGCGTGGACTCCGCCCACGTGGGAGGAGATCGTCAGCACGCACAGCGGCCGGGTCTACCGGCTCGCCTACCGTCTGACCGGCAACCAGCACGACGCGGAGGACCTCACGCAGGAGGTCTTCGTCCGCGTCTTCCGCTCCCTGTCGACCTACACGCCGGGCACCTTCGAGGGCTGGCTGCACCGCATCACCACGAACCTCTTCCTGGACATGGTCCGCCGCAAGCAGCGCATCCGCTTCGACGCGCTCGGCGAGGACGCGGCCGAGCGCCTGCCCAGCAAGGAGCCCACGCCGCAGCAGATCTTCAACGACGCGCACTTCGACGCGGACGTCCAGCAGGCCCTCGACACCCTCGCCCCCGAGTTCCGCGCCGCGGTCGTCCTGTGCGACATCGAAGGACTGTCCTACGAGGAGATCGCGGCGACCCTCGGCGTCAAGCTCGGCACGGTCCGCTCCCGGATCCACCGCGGACGCTCCCAGCTGCGCAAGGCTCTCGCGCACCGATCCCCGGAGGCGCGCGCCGAGCGCCGCTCCTTCGTGCCCCGTGTTCCCGCCCTGGGAGGAGGGGGCGCGAGCGCGTGAGCGGATCTCGGCCGAAAGCCTCCGAGGGTCACCTCGCAGAGCAGCATCTGGGAGACCGACTCTCCGCCCTGGTGGACGGAGAGCTCGGTCATGACGCGCGTGAGCGCGTACTGGCGCACGTGGCCACCTGCCCGAAGTGCAAGGCGGAGGTGGACGCCCAGCGCCGGCTGAAGAACGTCTTCGCGGAGGCGGCCCCCCCGCCTCCCTCCGAGAGTTTCCTGGCCCGCCTGCAGGGACTACCCGCGGGTGGCGGCCCGGACGGTGAGATCACACCGCCGGGCGGGACAGGGCTGCCCGGCGGACTGTCCGGACGGTTCGGATCGTCAGGGGCCTTCGGTGTGAAGCGCGGCGAGCGGTTCGAGTTCGGGTACGCCCCGTCCCGGCCGCACCTGCCCGTGATGCCCGCGTCCCCGGGCGGAAACCCCGGCCTTCCCTCCGACACGGCAGGCCCGCTGCCCGGCCACGGAGGCCTGCCCAGGGGCTTCCGTATCCACGACGTGGGCCGGCACGACGGCGACCGGTCCTCCTCGCGGCTGCGGATCGCGTTCGTGGCCGCCGGTGCCGTGTCCCTGGCGGCGATCGCGCTGGGCGGGGTCACCACCGGCACCCCGGCCGACGCGGAGGCCCGCGGCGGCCAGGGCACGGGGAGCAACGTCACACCGATGCGCACCCAGGGCACCGGCGCCGCGACGACGCCCGAGTCCCAACGCCGCCGGACGGCGCCGCAGCTCGGTCAGGTGCACGGCGAGAGCATGCTCGGCCGCGCCCCGGTCGCCCCGACCGAGGTCTCGGCCCCGCTGCTGCCCGGAGTGCCGTCCGCCGCCCGGCACCACGCGTTGCACGCGCTGACCGCCCCGGTGGTGGCCGGAGCCGCCGTCATGTCCCCGTTGATACGTCCGCTCGAGGCGGCCACTCCGGCCGCCCTGACCTCGTGGTCCTCGGTCCCCGAGATCAGGGTCCCGCTGCTCGCCGTGCCCCTCGCGGACCCGACCCCGTCCCACTCGTCCCCCTCTTCCCCGGCTTCCTCGCGCACGGCTCACTGACCGGCCTCTGCGCACCGGTCCGCGGACCTGATTGAATCCGGGGGTTGTCGCCCGGGACGAGGTGTGGCCGGGCGCCGGTTCGAGGAACCGCGGCCAGCGCGACGAGCCGTGCCGCGGCTGTGGGGAGAGCATGAACGAGGGGAAGCCCACGAAAGCGAAGTGGTGGAGCCGTCCACGGCCGCAGGACCCTGCGGCGGAGCCGGAGGGTACGGACCAGGTCGTGGCGGAGGACCCGGGCGGGAACGGTGTGCACGGACCGGTGACGGCCCCGGCCCCGACCGGCCCGGACGGGGACTTCGAGCTGCCCCGCCCCGCGCCTCGGGACGATGGAGACGGCGACTACGAGTTGCGGCGCCCCGAGGAAATCCCGGCAGAGACTGTCGGAAAGCCCACGGCGTCGGAGCCCGGGGTGGCGGAAGCCGAGGTGGCGGAGGCCGGCATGGCCGGGCCGGCGCAGGATGCTCCCCGGCCGCTGCACGACCCCGATCCGTACAGCACCCCGCCCTACGGCGAACCCGGCCCCTGGGCGCCCGCGCCGCCCGTCCAGCACCCGGCGACGATCCCCGCGCAAGGTGTCGCGCCAGCGGGACAGCCGACCGCGCCGGGCACCGCGGCCGTGCCGCCGCTGCCCCAGCCGCACGGCACAGCGTCCGCCCCCGCCACCGGCGATGCCGCGCCTTCCGCTCACCCGTCGGCGATGCCGCACCCCGGCGTCCCCGGCGCCCTCGGAGACCCCGCGCCCGTGCCGACCGTGCCGGTCCACACCGGCGCTCCCGCACCCGCCTCCGTCGCCGGCCCCTGGCAGCGCTACGACCCCTGGGCGGCCCCCGGTGCCGCCGGGGGACAGGGACCCTTCCAGCAGAACGGCGCCGCCGTGCTCAGCACGGAGCAGCGGCGCAGGCGGGGCAGGAAGTCCCTCGTGCTCGGTGCCGTACTGCTCGCGCTCGTGTCCGGGGGCATCGGCGGGGCCGTGGGGACGTATCTGGAGCGCAACGGGGGCGTCGGGACCGTCGAGCTGCCGCAGGCCGGGAAGGAGGCTTCCACGCGGGACGCGGACAGCGTGGCCGGGATCGCCGGACGGGCCCTGCCCAGTGTGGTCACCCTGCATGTCAGCGGTGCCGGCGAGCAGGGCACGGGCACCGGCTTCGTGCTCGACACCCGCGGGCACATCCTCACCAACAACCACGTCGTGCAGCCCGCCGGATCCGGCGGCGTGATCACCGTGACGTTCAACGGAGGCCAGACCGCGAAGGCCGAGGTCGTCGGCAGGGACAGCGGCTACGACCTCGCCGTCGTGAAGGTGAAGGGCGTCGGCGGACTCACCCCCCTGCCGCTGGGCAACTCGGACAACGTGCAGGTCGGCGACCCGGTCGTGGCCATCGGCGCCCCCTTCGACCTGGCCGGCACGGTCACCTCCGGCATCATCAGCGCCAGGCAGCGGCCCATCACGGCCGGTGGTGAGAAGGGCGACGGCAGCGACGTGTCGTACGTCGACGCGCTGCAGACCGACGCGCCCATCAACCCCGGCAACTCCGGCGGGCCCCTGCTCGACGCCCGTGCTCGGGTCATCGGCATCAACTCCGCCATCCGCTCGGCGGACAGCGGCTCCACTCAGGACAGCGCCCGGTCGGGTTCGATAGGCCTCGGCTTCGCCATACCGATCAACCAGGGCAAACGCGTCGCCGAAGAGCTGATCAACACCGGGAAGGCCACTCACCCGGTCATCGGCATCACCCTCGACATGGACTACACGGGCGACGGCGCCCGCGTCGCCGCGGAGGGCAGCGAGGGCGGACCGCCGGTCACCGTGGGCGGCCCGGGCGCCAAGGCGGGGATCAAGTCGGGCGACGTCATCACGGAGGTCGACGGCCTGCGGGTGCACTCCGGTGAGGAACTGATCGTCAAGACCCGGGCGCACCGCCCCGGCGACCGGCTGGAGCTGACCGTCCAGCGCGGCGGCAAGGACCGAGAGGTCTCGCTCGTCCTCGGATCATCCGATGGCTGAGACATGAGGCCCGGGCCGTGCGAGGGCGTCTCATCAGGCCTCACAACGGACCGACAAGGCAAACAATCGGGAAAGCGCTCACACCTCCCGCACTCGGAGGTCCCGGGACAGTACCGGTCGGACAGGATCGCCGGGTACCGTGGATCCGGCCCGGACCACGGCAAGACCCGCACCGACCACGAGGGCCGAGGACCGAGGACACTCGCTAGGAGCTTCAGGTGTTCAATGACATAGGACCACTCGAGCTGGTGACGCTCATCGTCCTTGCCGTGCTCGTCTTCGGTCCGGACAAGCTCCCCAAGGTCATCCAGGACGTGACGCGCACGATCCGGAAGATCCGTGAGTTCTCGGAGAGCGCCAAGAACGACATCCGGGAGGAACTCGGCCCGGAGTTCAAGGACTTCGAGTTCGAGGACCTCAACCCCAAGACGTTCATCCGCAAGCAGCTGGACAACGAGGACCTGGGGCTCAAGGAGATCCGCAACGGCTTCGACCTGAAGAAGGAGATGGCCGAGGTCACCGACGCCGTCCACAGCCGTGACTCCGACACCTCCTCCGCTTCTTCGTCCGCGGGTGCCGCCGGTTCGTCCGGTGGTCGTATCGACATGACGAAGAAGCCCGAGACGCCCGGCCCGGACGACCGTCCGCCCTTCGACGCGGACGCCACCTGAGGGACACGACCAGGGGCGCAGGCCCCGGGTACGTGACGCGTTTCATACTCCGGTCGGGCTGTGTACGGCCCGAACGAGGCGCCCGTGCGGCCCACGCGCCGGGCGGTTTCCCTGCTGCTCGCACCGGTGTGGCTATGCTGCCGAGTTGTTGTGCGGACCGTGACGAGTACGCCCGAAGGGGGGCGGGCCGTACCGGTCCGACTAGAGCGAGGAGGCGTCCGGGCACATGGAGACGACGAGTCGGGCTGTCGCGCAGACGCCGGCCGCGGAGGGCGGACAACAGGCCCCCTTCGCCCGGCGTACGGTCGACGACTACCTGCGTGCGCCCTTCCCCTGGTACGGCCTCGACGAGGCCTTCACGGGGCCGCGCCGGCTGATGCAGGTGGGTACGACGGCCGACGGGGCCGTGGAACACGGGTCGATCGGCCACGGGGACGAGCCCACCATCCGCAACGAGCACGCGGCCGGGAGCGATCAGGACGCCAAGGAGAAGTTCGCGGTCGTCGTGACCGTGGCGGCGAACCCCTCACGGCGCACGGCTGACGGAACGGGGCTGCTGGAGGCCACGTCGGTCTCCTCCGCGGCATGGCTCGCGGGGGTGGGGCTGCTGTCCTTCACCTGGCCCGGGCAGATGGACCACGCCCTGCGGGACGACTGGCTGGAGCAGCAGACCGAGACGGCGTGGGTGCTGGCGGACGATCTGGACGGGGCCGACTGGTCGACGCTGTCGCTGCCCGTGGACGGGGTGCCGACGGCGTTCCACTACCGGGAGTCGGAGTTCGGCTGGGTGCTCGCCGGTTCCACGTCGGCCGGGGTGCATGTCGGGGCGTACGGCAGGGGCATGAGTGCGTACGGGCTCGGCTTCGCCGTGGTGAAGGACATCGCCGCGTACGCGTGAGTCGCCCCCGGGGCGCCGTGAGTTTCGGCGCCCCTTCGTCGTGGGGGTTCTTGTGTGCGGGCGGCTGCGGGTCTTCCGTGGTTGCTCGCGCCCGCGCGGCGAAGCCGCACATCGACACAGCCCCGCGCCCCCAAGAGGGGCGTTTGCCACCACCGGCGTCAGATCAGAACTTGTTCCGCGGAGTGATGCCCAGGGACAGGCCCGACAGGCCGCGCTGCCTGCCGCCCAGCTTGCCCGCGATCGCCCGGAGGGCCGAGCCCGCCGGGGAGTCGGGGTCGGTCAGGACGACCGGCTTGCCGTCATCGCCGCCCTCGCGCAGGCGCACGTCGATGGGGATGCTGCCGAGAACCGGGACGTTCGCGCCGGTCGTGCGGGTCAGGCCGTCGGCGACCGTCTGGCCGCCGCCCGTGCCGAAGACGTCGACCATCTCGTCGCAGTGCGGGCAGGGCAGGCCGGACATGTTCTCGACCACGCCGACGATCTTCTGGTGGGTCTGCACGGCGATGGAACCCGCGCGCTCGGCGACCTCGGCCGCCGCCTGCTGCGGGGTCGTCACGACCAGGATCTCGGCGTTCGGGACCAGCTGCGCGACGGAGATCGCGATGTCGCCGGTGCCGGGCGGCAGGTCCAGGAGCAGGACGTCCAGGTCGCCCCAGTACACGTCCGCCAGGAACTGCTGGAGGGCGCGGTGGAGCATCGGGCCGCGCCAGACGACCGGGGCGTTGCCCGGGGTGAACATGCCGATGGAGATGACCTTCACGCCGTTCGCCGACGGCGGCATGATCATGTTCTCGACCTGGGTGGGACGGCCGTCGGCGCCCAGCATGCGCGGCACGGAGTGGCCGTAGATGTCGGCGTCGACGACACCGACCTTGAGGCCGTCGGCCGCCATCGCCGCGGCCAGGTTGACCGTCACCGAGGACTTGCCGACGCCGCCCTTGCCGGAGGCGACCGCGTAGACGCGGGTCAGGCTGCCCGGCTTGGCGAAGGGGACCTCGCGCTCGGTCTGGCCGCCGCGCAGGGCGGACGCCAGCTCCTTGCGCTGCTCGTCGCTCATCACGTCGAGCGTGACGTCGACGCGGGTCACGCCCTCGACCGCGGAGACCGCGTCGGTCACGCGCTGCGTGATCGTCTCGCGCATCGGGCAGCCCGAGACCGTGAGGTACACGGTGACCGCGACCGCCCCGTCCGCGCCGATCTCCACCGACTTGACCATCCCGAGTTCGGTGATGGGCTTGTGGATCTCGGGGTCGTTCACCGTCGCCAGTGCCTCGCGCACCGCGTCTTCCGTAGCCATAGGACGATGGTACGGCGCCGTACCGGTGCGTAGGAAAGCGTCTCAGCGGTCGTCTGCGTCACGTCCGCGTGACCGTTCCGCCGGGAATACGACGGGGTCGTGACGGTGGCCGTTCTGCCGTTCCTCCATCTCCTTGACCATGTCCTGCAGCTCCGAGCGGATCCAGTCGCGGGTGGCGACCTCGCCCAGGCCGATGCGCAGGGCGGCGATCTCGCGCGTCAGGTACTCGGTGTCGGCGATCGACCGCTCGTTCTGCTTGCGGTCCTGCTCCAGGTTGACCCGGTCCCGGTCGTCCTGCCGATTCTGCGCGAGCAGGATCAGCGGGGCGGCGTAGGAGGCCTGGAGGGACAGCATCAGCGTCAGGAAGATGAACGGGTACTCGTCGAACCGCAGGTGGCCCGGGGCGAGGCTGTTCCAGACCACCCACAGGATGATGACGACCGTCATCCAGACGATGAACCGCCCGGTGCCCAGGAAGCGCGCGATGCGCTCCGACAGCCGCCCGAAGGCCTCCGGGTCGTACTCGGGCAAGAACCGGCGCCGGGGCGGCAGCGGCTGGTCGAGGCGGGTCGTGCGGGGCCGGGAGGCGGCCGTGGCGCCCGCCGGTGTGCGTTCGCGCGGGCTCTCGCGCTCAGGAACCATCGGTCGCCACCTCCTCGTCCAGGTGGAACTCCGTCTCCCGCCAGTCCTCCGGGAGCATGTGGTCGAGCACGTCGTCCACGGTCACCGCGCCCAGCAGCGAGCCTGCCTCGTCGACGACGGGCGCCGCGACCATGTCGTACGTGGCGAAGAAACCGGCGATCGCGGGCAGCTCCGCCTCCGGGTCGAGCGGCTGGAGGTCGGTGTCCAGGATCGAGCTGACCAGGGACGGTGGTGGTTCGCGCAGCAGGCGCTGGAAGTGGACCGTCCCCAGATATTTGCCGGTCGGGGTCTCGTCGGGGGGCCGGCAGACGTAGACCTGGGCGGCCAGGGCGGGGGAGAGGTCGGCGTTGCGGACGCGGGCCAGGGCGTCGGCGACGGTGGCGTCCGGGCGCAGCACGATCGGCTCGGTGGTCATCAGACCGCCCGCCGTGCGGTCCTCGTACGACATCAGGCGCCGCATGTCGGCCGCGTCGCCGGGCTGCATCAGGCTCAGCAGCCGCTCCTGCTCGTCCGTCGGCAGCTCGCCCAGCAGGTCGGCCGCGTCGTCCGGGTCCATGGCCTCCAGGACGTCGGCGGCGCGCTCCTCCTTCAGCTTGCCGAGGATCTCGATCTGGTCGTCCTCCGGAAGCTCCTCCAGGACATCGGCGAGCCGGTCGTCGTCGAGGGCGGCGGCGACCTCGGCCCGGCGCTTGGCGGAGAGGTGGTGCAGGACATTGGCCAGGTCGGCCGGGCGCAGCTGCTCGAAGGTGGCGAGCAGGTTCTCGGCGCCCTGCCCCTGCTCCTCCAGGGAGAAGCCGGTGACGGCGGTCCACTCGACGGTCAGCGCTTCGCCCTTGGCCCGCCGGAAGGCACCGCCCTTCCTGCCCTTGCGGACGAAGACCCGGTCGATCTCCCACTCCCGGCGGGCCGGCAGCTGATGCACCGACAGGTCCAGGACGGTGACGTCCTCGCCGGTCTCGGTGAGCGTCACGCGCCGGTCCAGCAGCTCCCCGAAGACCAGCCGCTCGGTGGGCCGCTGCTCGAAACGCCGGACGTTGAGCACGCCGGTGGTGATGATCTGGCCGGACTGGATGGCGGTGACCCGGGTCATCGGCAGGAAGATACGGCGGCGGGTGGCGAGTTCGACGACGAGGCCGAGCAGCCTCGGCGGTCGCTGCCCCACCCGCAGCATGACGACCAGATCGCGCACCCGCCCCACCTGGTCGCCGGCCGGGTCGAAGACGGCGACACCTTGGAGGTGCGATACGAAGATCCGGGGGGCGCCCGCTGCCATGGCCGCGGCTCCTTTTCGTGCGGGGTGGTTCGTGGTGGCTGTCTGTGTGCCGGTTTCTGTGCCTGTGTCTTCCGAATTGCCCGCTCGGGTGGGCTTCAGGCTAGCCCGTCCTGATCGGTGACGCGTCGGCGGCCGGTCCGGACGGACTGGCTCCGATCCGCCCGCACGACCCCGGTACCCTGCGGTACGCCGTTCAGGTCTCCCGTCAGAGAGGCAGCCCCACCTGTGACTCCGATTCGCCAGAGCCGCGGCCGTCGTGCCGCACTCGCGAGCGCGACGTGCGCCCTGCTCGTGACGGGAACAGTGCTCACCGGCTGTGCGGAGGATCCGAACGAGGGCACCAACGGGGTCGGCAGACTCCCCGCCGCCAAGATCCAGGGCAAGACCCGGTCGGCCGCCGAGACCGCCGGGGCGGTCCGGGTGCACGGCAACGTCGTCAGCGGCGGGCGGACCTACGCGATCGACATGCGGCTCAAGGACGACGGCGGCGACGGTTCGGTCACCTCGAAGGGCGCGACCTTCAAGCTGCTGCGCATCGGCGAGCAGCTCTGGGTCAAGGCGGACGCGGAGTTCTGGACTCACGGCAGCGGCCAGGGCGGGGGCGGCAAGGCGGACGCGGCGGCGGCCTCCAAGCTCGGCGGCAAGTTCGTGAAGGTGCCGCAGGGCGATCCCGCGTACAAGAAGTTCAGCGGTTTCACGGACAAGGCTCTCCTCCTCGACGGTCTCCTGACCCTGCACGGGACGCTCGCGACGGACGGCCACGACGAGGAGGCGGGCGTCCGCACCATCCGCGTCACCGGTGACAAGGGCTCCGGCGGCACCCTGGAGGTCTCCCTCGAGGGCAAGCCCTACCCGCTGCGCCTGGAGCGGGCCGGCGGAGCGGGCACCCTCACGTTCTCCGGCTGGGGCGAGGACTTCTCCCTCAGGGAGCCGGAGCGGAACGAGACGGTGGACTACGGCAAGCAGCTGCCGTCGTCGTAGGCCGTCAGGTCCGTTTGCGCTTCTTCAGCAGCAGGCGGGGCAGCCCTGCAGGGACCGGCCGGCGGGTGATCGCCGGGGACGGCAGGGGAGGCTCGGACAGCGAGCCGTCGGGCAGGGGCGCCGTCGCCCCCGTCGGTTCCAGGCGCAGCACCCGGCACTCGCGGGCCCAGCGGTCGGTCATGGCCTCGCCGTCGGGCGCGTTCAGCCGCTTGCCCTTGAGCTCCGCGACCGCCGCGTCCCACGCCTGTGAGCCCGGGGCGAGCTCCGTGACCCGCGCCGTCCAGGTCGCCAGCCGGCCGCCCTTGTCCTTGCTGCGGACCGTCACCTTCGCCTCGGCGCCGTCGGCCAGCCCCGGCAGCGGCTGCTCGCCCGGTCCGTCGCCGACCAGGCACGCGGCACCCTCGTGCCATACGTGCCACAACGCACGCGCCGGGCCGTCCGGGCCCTGGACCCAGACGAGGCCGGACTTCTTCGTGGCCTCCTCGACGAGGGCCTTGTCGAGCAGCTCGCTTGTCATGGGCCCAGCCTAACCAGGCCGCTCACAGCCATCCGTTCCGCTTCAGCGTCCGGTGGATGCCGAGGCAGACGACCACGGTGAAGCCCAGGATCACCGGGTAGCCGTAGCGCCAGTGCAGCTCCGGCATGTGGTCGAAGTTCATGCCGTACACACCGCAGACCATGGTCGGCACGGCGATGATCGCGGCCCACGAGGTGATCTTCCGCATGTCCTCGTTCTGGGCGACGGACGCCTGCGCCAGGTTGGCCTGGAGGATGGAGTTGAGCAGCTCGTCGAAGCCGAGGACCTGCTCCTGGACGCGGGCCAGGTGGTCGGCCACGTCCCGGAAGTACTTCTGGATGTCGGGGTCGATCAGCCGCATGGGCCGCTCGCTCAGCAGCTGCATGGGCCGCAGCAGGGGCGACACGGCCCGCTTGAACTCCAGTACCTCGCGCTTGAGTTGGTAGATCCGGCCGGCGTCCGAGCCGCGCGGTGAGCCCTTGCGGCCCGGGGAGAACACCTCGGTCTCCACCTCGTCGATGTCGTCCTGCACCGCGTCGGCCACGGCGATGTACCCGTCGACGACGTGGTCCGCGATGGCGTGCAGCACGGCCGAGGGACCCTTGGCGAGCAGTTCGGGGTCGTCCTGGAGGCGGTGCCGCAGGGCCCGCAGGGAGCCCTGCCCGCCGTGCCGGACGGTGATGAAGAAGTCCCGCCCGGTGAAGCACATGACCTCGCCGGACTCGACGACCTCGCTGTTGGCGTCGAGCTGGTCGTGCTCGACGTAGTGGATGGTCTTGAACACCGTGAACAGGGAGTCGTCGTAGCGCTCCAGCTTGGGCCGCTGGTGGGCCTGGACGGCGTCCTCCACGGCCAGCGGGTGCAGCCCGAACTCACCGGCGATGCCGGAGAATTCGGCCTCGGTCGGCTCGTGCAGGCCGATCCACACGAAACCCCCGTCGCGGCGCGCCAGGCGCACCGCCTCGTGCGGGGTCAGGGCGGTCTCGGTCTCGACGCGACGGCCGTCCCGGTAGACGGCGCAGTCGACGACGGCCGTGGCCGCGGCGGGGCTGCGGGTGGCGTCGTAGGTCCCGCTCTCCTTGCGCAGCGACACACGGGACGGACGGACAACGGCGCGCAGGTCGCGGATCATCGACATGGCGGGCTCCTTCGCGGGCGGGCGACGAACGGCGCCGGCGACGGGTGGAACTACCCGGAATGAGGACGTTGTGACTACGGATGTTTGGCACGTCCACAAAGCGGGGAGCACCGCATCGTCGCGGTGGCCGGTTTCGTCACTGATTCAGCTACTGAGGCAGATCAGGCAAAGCGAAACGAAGCGCTCTTCCGCGGTGAAGCGAGTGCGAGAGGTGGCAGCCGGAGACAGAAGCAGCTACATCGGCGGCGCGAAGAGCGTGGTGCTACTGCACGGTCGACTTCGATCCATTGCAGCCCCACCTCCTCCGGCCGGTCCCTCGTAAGGGAGTTCCTTCGGCGTCGGGGCTTGATCGCGACGCTTCTGCGTGCTACCCCGAACCACCGGGCCAGAGTAGCAGCCGACACAACTGTCAAGGTGCTGCTTTGCCCGCTACTGACGAGTTCTATGCTCGCCGCATGGCAGATGTTCTCCCGCTGGTCGAAGCCCGGTTGCGCAGCGCGCTGGGTGAACCGGACGCGCGCGCGGCGGTCACCTTCCTGGGCACGGACCGCATCGAGGTGCTCCGCTTCCAGGAGGGCGGCATCGTCCGCTACGCCTCGCTCGGCATGGCCGCGCACCCCATGACGGACCCCACGGCGGTGGTCGCCGACCCGGTCAAGGGGCCGCGCGCCGAGCTGGTCCTCTCGGTCCGTGCCGGGATCGCCGACATCGACAAGGTGCTCCGGCCGCTCGCCGTGCTCGCCGCGTCTCCGCAGGTGGAGGGCCTGGTCGTGGCTCCCGGAGCGTCCCTCGACGTCGGTGAGCCGCTGTGGCCGGGCGCTCCCTTCACGTCGGTCCTGGTCGCCGAGCCGGGCGGTCTGGTCGAGGACCTGGAGCTCGACGAGCCCCTGGACCCCGTGCGGTTCCTGCCGCTGCTGCCGATGACCCCGAACGAGGCCGCCTGGAAGCGCGTGCACGGCGCGCAGGCGCTCCAGGAGCGGTGGCTGAACCAGGGGACGGACCTCCGGGATCCGTCCCGGAAGTCCGTCCCGCTGGAGTGAGGAAGCTCACCAAACCCCGCCTGCGTCAGGTCAGTTGGCGAAGACGGCGACGCTGTCCTCGGTCGCGTGCCGAGGCTCCAGGTCCGCAGCTCGGTGAATGAGGGCCTTGCGCCGTACGACGACCACGGCCGCGCCCACGACCGCGGTGACCGCCGCCACCACGAACGGGATGTGGATGTCGGTCCACTCCTCGATCTTCGGCGCGAAGTAGGGGGCCGCCGCCGCGGCGAACCAGCGCACGAAGTTGTAGCCCGCGCTCGCCACCGGCCGGGGCGCGTCCGAGACGCCGAGCGCCAGTTCGGTGTAGACGGTGTTGTTCACGCCGATGAAGGCGCCGGACAGGATCGTGCAGACGACGGCGGCCGTGTGCGAGCCGTAGCCCAGGACGAGGACATCGGCCGCGAGCAGGACCAGCGAACCGCCGAGCACCTTCAGCGAGCCGAACCGCTTCTGGAGCCGGGGTGCGACGATCACCGAGAAGACGGCGAGCAGCACGCCCCAGGCGAAGAACACCGCACCCGACCGGTACGGGCTCATGTTCAGCACGAACGGCGTGAAGGCCAGCACGGTGAAGAACGTGTAGTTGTAGAAGAACGCCGAGACCGCCGCGGAGGCGAGGCCGCCGTGTCCGAGGGCCTTGAGCGGGTCCAGCAGTGAGGTCTTGCGGGCCGGCTTGGGCTGTTCCCTCAGGAATACCGTGATGCACAGGAAGCCGACGGCCATCAGGAACGCGGTGCCGAAGAACGGGTAGCGCCAGCTGGCGTCGCCGAGCAGGGCGCCCAGCAGCGGGCCGCAGGCCATGCCGAGGCCGAGGGCCGACTCGTAGAGCAGGATGGCCGCGGCGCTGCCGCCGGCCGCCGCGCCGACGATGACCGCGAGGGCCGTCGAGACGAACAGCGCGTTGCCGAGGCCCCATCCGGCCCGGTACCCGACCAGTTCGCCGACGGATCCGGAGGTCCCGGCGAGCCCGGCGAAGACCACGACGAACGCGAGGCCGAGCAGCAGGGTCTTCTTCCCGCCGATCCGGCTGGAGACGAATCCGGTCACCAGCATGGCGACGGCGGTGATGAGGAAGTACGACGTGAAGAGCAGGGAGACCTGGCCGGCCGTGGCGTCGAGGCCCTGGGCGATGGACGGCAGGATCGGGTCGACGAGCCCGATGCCCATGAAGGCGACGACCGAGGCCCCGGCGGTCGCCCATACGGACTTGGGCTGCTTCAGGAGGCCGCCCGCTCCGGCGTCGAAGGGGTCCATTGCTTGCTCCCTTTCCCGAGACGAGATAGTTGGTATATGCACATACTAAGTTAGCCACGCTAATTAATGCAAGCTACATCTAACGCGGGTGGTGAAGGCTTCCGTCCGGATGGGTGATCGTCCTTGACGCGGCGGGGCGCGGGTAGGACCGTGGGGCCCTATGAGGGGCGAACCCAGTTGCCCGAAGTGTGGTGGCCGGGTCAGGGCTCCCGGCCTCTTCTCCGACTCGTGGCAGTGCGATGTGCACGGCACCGTCCATCCGGTGCAGCCCGTGATACCGCCCAGCGTCGACGCCCTCAACGTCGTGGTGCACCGCACCCGGGTGCCGCTGTGGATGCCCTGGCCGCTGCCGGTGGGGTGGTTGTTCACGGGGGTGGCCTGCGCGGGGGACGACCGCACGGGCGGCCGCGCGACCGCCGTGGCCTGCACCGGACCCGGGCCGCTCGGCGGAATGGGCGAGCTGATCCTGGTGGCCGAGGAGCTCGGCGTCGGGCTCGGGGCGCGCTACGCGGGCATGGACGGCCCCGACCCGGGACCGCACATGGACGTCGAGAAGCCGCCGCAGGCCAAGGTGCTGGCCGCCGGGCGCCCCACGCCGCTCTGGCACGTGGCCGGGGCGCCGGGCGACCGGGCGGTGTTCGCGGGAGAGGCGCTCGGGATGTGGCTGTGGGCCGTGGTGTGGCCCGAGCAGTCCGGGCTGCTGATGTACGACGAGCTGGTGCTGGCGGATCTCCGTGAGGCGGGGGCCGAGGTGGAGCTGGTGCCCTGTGGGGCGTTGTCGCCGCGCTTGCTTCAGCCGTAGCGCCTGCGGGGGTGGCAGTTCGGCTGCATCGGCGGCTGCGGATGCGAGTGGCCGGTCGCGCCCGCGCGGCGGAGCCGCATGGTGACACGGCCCCGCGCCCCTTCGAGGCGTCGTCGATGTAGGGGGTGCTTGCCGGGTTCAGGTGTGACATCGGGCGTTGAAAATGCGGTTATCCTTGAGCAGCCCTGTTCGTGTCGTCTGTGTCTGGAGTCCGTGTCGTGCGTATCGATCTGCACACCCACTCCACCGCTTCCGACGGCACGGACTCGCCCGCCGAGCTGGTGCGGAAAGCTGCTGTGGCCGGGCTGGACGTCGTCGCGCTCACCGATCACGACACCACGCGCGGGCATGCCGAGGCGATCGCCGCGCTGCCCGAGGGCCTCACCCTGGTGACCGGGGCCGAGCTCTCCTGCCGGATCGACGGCATCAGCATGCACATGCTGGCCTACCTCTTCGATGCCGAGGAGCCGGCGCTGCTCGCCGAGCGGGAGCTGGTCCGGGACGACCGGGTACCGCGCGCCCAGGGCATGATCGCCAGGCTTCAGGAGCTGGGCGTGCCGGTGACCTGGGAACAGGTGGCACGGATCGCCGGCGACGGGTCCGTCGGGCGCCCGCACGTGGCGAGCGCCCTCGTCGAGCTGGGTGTCGTGCCGACCGTGAACGACGCCTTCACCCAGGACTGGCTGGCCGACGGCGGACGGGTCTTCGTGGAGAAGCACGAGACCGACCCCTTCGAGGCCATCCGCCTGATCAAGGGCGCGGGCGGGGTCGCGGTGTTCGCGCACCCCGGGGCGAGCAAGCGGGGGCTCACGGTGCCGGAGGCCGCCATCGCCGAGATGGCCGCGGCCGGACTGGACGGCATCGAGGTCGACCACATGGACCACGACGCGGAGACGCGAGCGCGGCTGCGGGGTCTGGCCAAGGAGCTCGGGCTGCTCGTGACCGGGTCCTCGGACTACCACGGCAGCCGTAAGACCTGCGTGCTCGGGGAGTACACGACGGATCCCGAGGTGTACGGGGAGATCACGCGGCGGGCCTTCGGGGCGTTTCCCGTGCCGGGGGCCGGCGGGGTCGTCTGAGGTTCCCCCGCGTCAGTCCCGTTCCGCAGGCCCGTCTCTCCCGCGGGTCCGTCTCCCTTTTCTCACCCGGCGCTGCCCGCTGTGCCCCGCGTTCCGCCCTGCGTGACGTCTGACCGCAGCAGCAGCCCTCTGCGCAAGGCTCACTCATGTTCGACCTCGCCGTCTTCGGCTCCCTGTTCCTGACCCTCTTCGTCATCATGGATCCCCCGGGGATCACTCCGATCTTCCTCGCCCTCACCGCGGGCCGGCCCGGCAAGGTGCAGAAGCGGATGGCCTTCCAGGCCGTCTGCGTCGCCGCCGGCGTGATCGCCGTGTTCGGGCTGCTCGGTCACCAGATCCTCGACTACCTGCACGTGTCGGTGCCCGCGCTGATGATCGCGGGCGGCCTGCTGCTCCTCCTGATCGCGCTGGACCTGCTCACCGGCAAGACCGACGAGCCCAAGCAGACCAAGGACGTCAACGTCGCCTTGGTGCCACTGGGCATGCCGCTGCTGGCCGGACCAGGTGCGATCGTGTCGGTCATCCTCGCCGTGCAGAAGGCCCACAGCATCGCCACGCAGGTGTCCGTGTGGGCGGCCATCCTCGCCATCCACGTCGTGCTGTGGCTGGTGATGCGCTACTCGCTGGTGATCATCCGGATCATCAAGGACGGCGGCGTGGTCCTGGTGACCCGCCTGGCCGGCATGATGCTCTCCGCGATCGCCGTGCAGCAGATCATCAACGGCGTCACGCAGGTGATCCAGGGGAGCTGAGGGCCCGCTTCCGGGCTACTGGGGCAGTACGCTGCGGATCTCCCGGGCCGGGCCGGGGTGGCCGAGGTACTCCTCGATCTTGTGCGCACGCTCGCGGCCGTTGGGGACGGCCAGTTGGTCGAGCTTTCCCCACCGTTCGTCCTCCAGGGGGCAGCCGATGGCCACCGCGTCGGTGGGACACCAGACGTTCACCCAGTTGCGCACCCTGTGCGGCTGGTGCGGGCCGCGGGTGAGGAGCCGTTCGTTGACGCCGTCCAGGCCGAGCGGGCTTCCCGCGGTGACCAGCAGCACGGGGTCGAGGCCCTCGGGGATCAGGGTCAGCAGGTCCATGCCGACGACCGTGCCCAGGCTGTGCGTGACCAGCACCAGCTCGCCGCTGGTCGGCATCGTCTCCATCACGCTGTCCAGCACCGCCTGCCGCACGGCGCTGTCGCCGAGATACAGGTCGACATCCCGCAGGAACGTGGCGATGGTCCACTCGTCCAGGTCCGACCGGGCGGCCAGCCAGCTCAGCGGCCGGTGCAGTGCCCCGACCAGGCCCGCACCGAAGCCCTCGGTGGTCGCCGGACCGTTCTGCGGCATGCCGGCCCGGGCGGCCGCCTCGTAGAGCAGCCGCTCGTAGGAGCCCGTGGGTGATTCCGCGGCGAACACCTCGGCGGCAGCGGCGGCGCTCACCCGGTCGAGACCGATGGGCTCGACCGTGCTCTCCCGGCCGCTCACGAGGTCGTGCAGTCTCGTGCCGTAGAACGGGAACCACACGTCCTGCGGGTCGAGCGTGGGCATGGACGCGAGGGTGAGACCGCGGTTCAGGCCGGCCGTCCAGGACAGGCGGAGTTCGTCGGGGTACTTCTCCTGCTGGTCCCGGCCGTGCAGGAAGACCAGGTGCCGAGTGCCGCCGAAGGCGGTACCGCGGGCCCGGAGACCGACCCTGGGTCGCTCGGTCCCGGTCTCGCTCTCGGTCATGGGAACCGTCACCGGAAGGCCGGGGACCGGCGGGGTCGTGACGCCCGGTACCGCGAAAGTCCTCTCGGGCGGTGCCCCGGGGGCGGCTGCAGGGAGGGCCGACACTGTGGTCATCGCCTGGTCCAGGCCGGTGTCCGGGCCCATCTCGGCCAGCAGGGCGCGCCGCCCCGGGTCGAGGTCCAGCCCGGCCAGGTGCTTGAGGATCGAGCTGATCCGTACGCCCTCGTTGGCGACCCACTCGATGGCGTCGTCGCCGTCGCCCTGCTGCCAGGGCCGGCCGTCCTTGCGCAGGACCCGGCCCTGGTCGTCCTTCTTCGGCACGCCGCTGTGGTGCAGCGCCACGACCTCCCACTGGTCGTTGAAGACGGGGGAGCCGGAGTTCCCCGGTTCGGTGTCGGTCGTGTAGTGCACGAAGTCGTCGAGGCGGACCAGCACCGCGTTGTCGCGCAGCGCGATCTCCTTCAGCCGTCCCGAGGGGTGGCCGATGATGTTCACCTTCTCGCCGAGCACCAGCTTGCCGGTCTGCACGCTCAGCCGGTTCCAGCCGAAGATCTCGCCCGGCGTGGGGCCGTCAGCGGTGGGCGCGAGCGCCACGAGGGCGAAGTCGAGACGCCGGTCCGCGGCGAAGAAGGCCTGCGGGTCGAGCTCCATCCGGACGACGGTGTCGGGCAGGTTGTCCGCCGTGACCTGGGCGTTGAACTCCGCGAAGCAGGTCCGGGCGAAGCTCTCGTCGGGCAGGACGTGGTGGTTGGTCATCAGCAGCCGCGGCGAGACCAGGAAGCCGGTGCCGTGCGGCAGCTCGCGGCCGTCGCGCCGCCGGGTGATCCGGGCGACCGTGGCCCCGGCCCTGACCCCGCGCGGCAGGAAGCTCCAGGCCTGGAGCTCGTTGGACAGGTCGATGATCCGTTCGTTGGCGTCGGGGAGGTCCATGGCCTCGCGGTGGATGTCGGCCACCACCGCCGAGGGCGACAGGCCGCCCCGGTCGAGGATCCGGTCGGCGCGGACGGCCAGCGCGTCGGGGGAGTCCGGGAAGCGCACACCGGCCGCCAGCCGGCCCTCGACCCGTTCCCGCTCCGCCGTGGAGTCCTCGTAGCGCCGCGCCGCCTCGGCGGAGGCCTGCTGGTGCAGGTCCTTGTGCGGCCGGTCCGTCACCGACATGTCCCACCGTCCTGTTCTGGTTCGCACGGGCCCCCTCAGCCAGTACGCCCCCGACCAGGGAGGCCCGCAACAGCGGAGCCCCCGCACGGCCGATGCCGGGCGGGGGCTCCGCAGTGCGGGAGAGCCGCGCGCGTTATGAGGCCGTGGTCTCGGCCGGGCGGATCCACAGGCGCTGTCCGATGGCGGCGGCCTGCTGAACGATGCGGTTGACGGAGGCGGCGTCCACAACGGTCGAGTCCACAGGCGTGCCGTCGACGTCGTCGAGTCGCATGATTTCGAAGCGCAAGGGCTTCTCCCTTCGTCTGGTCATCCTCCTGAGGAGAACTACTCGGTGTTCCGTATGAGTCAACGGGGACGGGTGGGTGAAACATTCCCTACGCTAAGGAAATTTTTCGAACGGCTAATTACTGAGTTGTAAGAGTGTCGTTACGGGACCGACCGGGACCAGTTGTGTTCGCAGCGTGACCACCGGGACAATGGAGGCGATGAACGACGACCTCGCGGCCCTCAGCGCCCGCATCGACCGCACCAACGAGCTGCTCCAGCGCATGCTCGCCGAGGTGGCGAAGACGCCCTCGACCCACGCGATCTTCGTCGATGCCGGGTATCTGTACGCTGCCGCCGGCCGCCTCGTCGCCGGCACGGAGGACCGCCGCGCCTTCGACGTGGACGCCGAGGGCCTGATCGACGCGCTCATCGACAGGGCCCGCACGATCTTCGCGGACAGCCGGCTGCTGCGGGTCTACTGGTACGACGGCGCCCGGCGCCGCATCCACACGGCCGAACAGCAGACCATCGCGGAACTGCCGGACGTCAAGGTGCGGCTCGGCAACCTCAACGCCAACAACCAGCAGAAGGGCGTCGACTCACTCATCCGCTCCGACCTGGAGTCCCTCGCCCGGCACCGCGCCATCAGCGACGCGGCTCTGCTCGGCGGCGACGAGGACCTGGTCTCGGCGGTCGAGGCGGCCCAGGGGTACGGCGCCCGGGTCCACCTCTGGGGCATCGAGGCACCGGAGGGCCGCAACCAGGCGGAGCCGCTGCTGTGGGAGGTCGACAGTCAGCGCACCCTCGACCTCGACTTCTTCAAGCCCTACGTCTCCCGCCGCACGGCCCCCGCCCAGGAGACGGCGGGGGAGCGGCCCACCCGCGAGAACGTACGGTTCGTGGGCGCGCAGATCGCGGCGAAGTGGCTGGCGGCACGGGGCCGGGACACGCTGCTCGAGCTGCTGCCCGGGCACCCCTACCTGCCGGGCTCGGTCGACCAGGACCTGCTCGTGGAGGCGGAGGGCCTCCTGCAGTACTCGCTGCGCGGCCAGGCGGACCTGCGACGGGCGCTGCGGGACGGCTTCTGGGAGCACCTGCGGGCGCAGTACTAGGCCGTCCCGGGAGCTGCCGGGAACCGGCCCCGTCCGAGGCCGTCCCAGAAGTCCGCGAGGGCGTGGGCCGTCGGCAGTGGCTGGTCGGCGTTGGGGGAGTGCTCGGCTCCCGTGACGACCGTGCGGCGCGCGTCCAGCCGCACAGCCATGTCGTCGAGGATCGCCACCGGCCAGGTGTCGTCGTGCGCGCCCGACAGCACGTGGAACGGCAGCGGGACCGCGGCGAGTTCGGCCACGCGGTCCGGCTCGGTGCACAACTGACGACCCGTCGCGAGCAGTTGCGCAGGGCTGTGGCCCAGCCAGCGGCGGCGCAACTGGTCCTGGTCCCCGAGGCCCCGGGCAGGCCCGCCGACCTCCTCCGGCGGCCCCATGGCCTGGATGGCCTCCCACACCTCCGCCATCGACATGACGGCGAGCGCGTCCCGCAACAGCTTCACGCGCTGCTGCTGGGAGACGGAGATCTCCGCCGGGCCGGACGAGACCAGGGTGAACGAGACGAAGGGGGAGTGGTCGAGCAGCACGGCCGCACGGGCGATCTGCCCGCCGAGCGAGTGCCCCACGAGGTGCACGCGTCCGCCCAGCGCCTCGGCCTGCGCCAGCACGTCCCGCGCCAGTTCCCGCTGGGCGTAGGCCGACTCGTCGTCCAGGGGCCCGTCCGACTCGTGCTGCCCCCGTCCGTCCACGGCGACGACCCGGTACCCCCGCTCCGCGAGCGGCTCGTGGAGCAGCCTGAAGTCCTCCTTGCTGCCGGTGAACCCGGGCAGCATCAGAACGACCCCCCTGACCTCCGCACCCGGCTTCGGCGACGAGTCGACGACGGCGAACTCGCCGCGTGAGGTGCGCAGGGGGTAGGCGCGCGCGCCCGGGGGCGGGGGGAAGGCGGGGTGGCTGGTCACGGGGCGAGGGTAGCGGGTGCGGCCGACCGCGCGGCCCGGGGGAAACACATCTTTGCGAGCTCCGTGGCGGCGGTGGCTTCGGGGCGGTTCGGCCTGGTCGCCCGGCTGGACGCCGAGGGCAGGGCTCGCTGTTGGGAGGGGGACTTGCCGCCCGGCTGAAAGCGGAAGGCCCGGCTCCCTGTTGAGGGGCGTGCCAACCCGGTTGAACGCCGACGGCCCGGCTCCCCTGGTCGGAGAGCCGGGCCGTCGTTGGAGGAGCGTGTCAGCCCTCCGTGGGCTCCGCTGCGGCCGTGGCCTTGCGGGTGCGGCGCGCCCTCGGCTTCGGCTCCGTCGCGTCCTCGGCGGCGGCAGCCGTGGCGGCCGCCGCCGTCTTGCGCGTGCGGCGCGGCTTGGCCTCGACGGCCTCCGGCTCCTGGTCCGCCTGGGCGGGGATGCCGGTGGGCTCGGCGGCCTTACGGGTCCGGCGGCGCGGCTTGGCCTCCGTGCCCTCGGCCGTGTCGACCGCGGCCTCGGCCGTCGCCGTCTTGCGCGTACGGCGCGGCTTGGCCTCGACGGCCTCCGTGGCCGGGACCGCGGCAGCCGTCTTGCGCGTACGGCGCGGCTTGACCTCGGCGACCTCCGCCTCCGGAACGGCAGCGGTGGTCTTCCGCGTGCGGCGCGGCTTGACGTCGGCGGCCTCCGGCTCCTGAACCGTCTGAGCCGGGATCTCGGCGACTGCCGGGGCCGGCTCGGCGGTCTTACGGGTCCGGCGGCGCGGCTTGGTCTCCGCGCCCTCGGCCGTGTCGACGGCAGTCTCCGCCGGAGCGGTGGCCTTGCGGGTGCGGCGCGGCTTGGTCTCCGCGACCTCGGAAGCCTCGGCCGTGGCCGCGGTCTCGGCGGTCTTCCGGGTGCGGCGACGCGGCTTGGCCTCGCCGGCTTCCGCCGTGTCGACGGCGGCTTCGGCCGCGGCCGTCGCCTTGCGCGTACGCCTGGGCTTGGCCTCGGCCGCCTCGACGGCGTCCTCCGCGCCCGGCGCCGCCGCGGCCGTCTTGCGGGTGCGGCGCGGCTTGGTCTCGGTCGGCTCCGGAGCGGACTCGGTGGTCCCCTCGGCCGTGTCGACGCTCGCCTCGGCCTTCGCCGCCGTCTTGCGGGTGCGGCGCGGCTTCGCCTCGGTCGGCTCCGAAGCGGACTCGGTGGTTCCGGCGACCGTGTCGAGCGCCGACTCGGCCGCGGACGCCGCCGTGGCCTTGCGGGTGCGGCGGCGCGGCTTGGCGGCGGCCTCTGGCTGTGCGGCATCCGCGGCGGCCGGAGCCTCGGCGACGACCGCCGGCTCCGCGGCCGACGGCGTCACCGCGGCCTCGGTCTCCACCACCGGCGTCTCCGAACGGCGCGTACGGCGCCGGCGCGGCTGCGCGGCCGTCTCAGGGGCCTCCGTGGCCGTTCCCTCCGCCGTCGCGACGGCGCTCTCCGCCTGCTCGGACGGGGCGGACTCGACGGCCGCGACCGGAGCCGGCTGGGACTGGGCCCCGCCGCGGGTGCGGCGACGGCGGCGCGGGGTGCGCGGAGCCGTCACCGCGTCCGTCTCGGCGGCGCCGTCGGTGGCCGTGTTCCCCGGAGCGGTGGTACCCGGCGCGGTGGTGCCGACGGACTCGGGGGCCCCGTCCATCGAGGCCCCGCCGCGGGTACGACGGCGGCGACGCGGCGTACGCGAGGACCGCTCGCGGTCGGCCGAACGGGACTCGTCCCGGTCGTCCCGGCCACCTCGGCCGCCGCGACCGCGCGGCCCGCGGCCACCGGTCTCGCCCAGATCCTCCAGCTCCTCCGCGCCGAGCCCGGCACGGGTGCGCTCGGCGCGCGGCAGGACACCCTTCGTGCCCGCGGGAATGCTGAGCTCCTCGAAGAGGTGCGGGGACGTGGAGTACGTCTCCGGCGGGTCGCTGAACCCGAGGTCCAACGCCTTGTTGATCAGCTGCCAGCGCGGGATGTCGTCCCAGTCGACGAGCGTGATCGCGATGCCCTTGGCACCTGCGCGGCCCGTACGGCCGATGCGGTGCAGGTACGTCTTCTCGTCTTCCGGCGACTGGTAGTTGATGACGTGGGTGACACCCTCGACGTCGATGCCGCGGGCGGCGACGTCGGTGCAGACGAGGACGTCCACCTTGCCGTTGCGGAAGGCGCGCAGCGCCTGCTCACGGGCGCCCTGGCCGAGGTCGCCGTGGACCGCGCCGGCGGCGAAGCCGCGCTGCTGGAGCTGGTCGGACAGGTCGGCAGCCGTCCGCTTCGTACGGCAGAAGACCATGACCAGCCCTCGGCCGTCGGCCTGCAGTATGCGGGCGACCATCTCGGGCTTGTCCATGTTGTGCGCGCGGTAGACGTGCTGCTTGGTGTTCGCGACCGTCTTGCCCGCGTCGTCCGGCGACGTGGCGCTGATGTGCGTGGGCTGCGACATGTAGCGACGGGCCAGGCCGATCACCGCGCCCGGCATGGTGGCCGAGAACAGCATCGTCTGGCGCCGCACCGGCAGCATGTTGATGATCTTCTCGACGTCGGGCAGGAAGCCCAGGTCGAGCATCTCGTCGGCCTCGTCGAGGACCAGGGACTTGACGTGCTTGAGGTTCAGCTTCTTCTGACCGGCGAGGTCGAGCAGCCGGCCCGGGGTGCCGACGACCACGTCGACGCCCTTCTTCAGGGCCTCGACCTGGGGCTCGTAGGCCCGGCCGCCGTAGATGGCGAGGACGCGTACGTTGCGCACCTTGCCCGCAGTGAGCAGGTCGTTGGTGACCTGCGTGCACAGCTCGCGCGTGGGGACGACGACGAGCGCCTGCGGGGCCTCGGTGAGGGCTTCCGGCGCGGCGCGTCCGGCCTCGACGTCGGCGGGGACGGTGACGCGCTCGAGGAGCGGGAGGCCGAAGCCCAGCGTCTTGCCGGTGCCGGTCTTGGCCTGGCCGATGACGTCCGTGCCCGACAGGGCGACGGGGAGCGTCATCTCCTGGATGGGGAAGGGGGTGATGATGCCGACGGCCTCAAGGGCTTCGGCGGTCTCGGGGAGGATTCCGAGCTCTCGGAACGTAGTCAGGGTGCTGCCTCTTCTGTGTGGGCGGCGCGAGGCGAGCGCGGGGTCGTGTCAGACCGTGCCGGGGACGTCGGGCTGCCTACGGGCGGACCGTAGAGCACGGGACCGCGCCGACGCTCTAGCGCTCGTGCCGCTGAGGGTGTCCCCCTCCGGGTCTCGTACGCACTGGGGCGGACGGCCGGGGAGGGCTGTCGGGTCGGAGCCGATCGGGCCACCGACCGGGCATCCTCATACGTGCGGCCTGTCGAGGTACGTCGACGTACCAGCAGGCGCATTACCACCATACCCCGGAATCGCGCACTTGCGATGGCCGATTCGGTCACGTAGTCGTCGTCACAGTGATTGACCAGGGCCTTACGGCCCCCGTCAAGCGGGTTATTGTGCGCTTCATGACGAGCTCTGACAAGCCTGACAACGCCTCGGACACCGCCGCCGCCGAACCCACCTCCGTCGCCGCCCGGGACTGGGCGACGGCCTCCGCCGACCCGCAGTACCGCGCCGCGGTCGTGGATCTGCTCGGTGCGCTCGCCTACGGGGAGCTGGCGGCGTTCGAGCGGCTCGCGGAGGACGCCAAACTGGCGCCGACGCTGGCGGACAAGGCGGAGCTGGCGAAGATGGCGTCGGCGGAGTTCCACCATTTCGAGAGGCTGCGCGACCGGCTCGCCGAGATCGGGGAGGAGCCGACGCGGGCGATGGAGCCGTTCGTCGCCGCGTACGACGGCTTCCACAAGCAGACGGCCCCCTCGGACTGGCTGGAGGGCCTCGTCAAGGCCTATGTCGGCGACTCCATCGCCAGCGACTTCTACCGGGAGGTCGCCGCCCGGCTGGACTCCGACTCCCGTGACCTCGTGCTGGCCGTGCTCGACGACACGGGGCACGGCGGGTTCGCCGTGGAGAAGGTGAGGGCCGCGATCGACGCCGACCCGCGCGTGGGCGGGCGGCTCGCGCTGTGGGCGCGGCGGCTGATGGGCGAGGCCCTGTCGCAGTCCCAGCGGGTGGTCGCCGACCGTGACGCGCTGTCGACCATGCTGGTGGGCGGGGTCGCGGACGGCTTCGACCTCGCCGAGGTGGGCAAGATGTTCTCCCGGATCACCGAGGCCCACACCAAGCGGATGGCCGCACTGGGGCTGGCCGCCTAGGTGTATTGATCACGAGCGTTGTTAACGCCGGCCGGGCTTGATCATGGCGAAGACCTCCGGTGTGGTGGAGGTGTCTAGGACTTCACCGCA